>JANOLY010000001.1:0-7780 GCA_031420055.1 Burkholderiales bacterium
CGTTGTCGAAGCCTGCATCCAGCAGCCGTTTTTTCATGTCTGTGGCCCCGATGAGCCGCGCGTTCGCATCGAATGGGCACTGGTTCACCACCCGCACGGTCAGCGGGTTCAAAGGGTTGTGTTCGAAGACGAAAAGGTGGCCGCCAGGCCGGATCACGCGTCGTAACTCGCCGAGCATCTGCACATGCTGGCTATGGTCAATATGGTGAAAGACGCACATTGCGAAAGCAATGTCGAAATGGTCATCGTCGAAGGGGATGGAGTCACCGCCGAATCGCACGTATGCCGCCTGGCCAGGAAATCTCTTTTCCGCCAGGTCCAGGCTGCGTTGCGACAAATCGAGGCATGTCAACGAAGCGGTGGGAAAGTGCTTCGTCACAAACGGCACCGAGTTGCCCGTGCCAGCACCAAAGTCGAGTAGTTTCAAGCCCGCTGCGGTCGTGCCGTCAGGGCGGCGGACCGCTCTGGCGATGTCCTTGATCTTGTATTCCGAGAAGTACTCTGGCCCTTCCCCTGAGGCAGCAATGCCCTTTGTGTGCATTGCGTGGTACTCGTCAGCAAACTGATCGAATTCGGCTTCGTCCATGGCAGAAAATTATCTCTCTCGGTACAAGCCGTAAGTTGATTTCGTGGTGCAGTCAGTCTGTCACGTGGGACCCCTCAGGTCCAGCCCTGAATCGCGGGCGTCGCGGATTCAGGTGGTAGCCTGTTCCTGGGTTGTGCCCCGCATTCCACAGCCCAAAAAGGGTCAGTAGTCAATGAACATCGCAAACACAACGGGCCGTGAGAACGCGGCGCTTGCCGCGGACAGCACCACGGCACGACGCATCTCGATCGTCATTCCCGTCTACCGCGGGGAGACGACCTTGCCGAGCCTGTTGGCAGAAATTGCGCCGCTTGCCGCCGAGCAGCGGTCCCCGGGTGGCCGCGCCTACAAGGTCTGCGAGGTGCTCCTGGCGCATGACTGCGGGCCGGACCGTTCTGATCTGGTGATCGAATCCCTTGCCGCGCAGCACGATTTCGTGCGCCCGGTCTGGCTGTCGCGCAACTTTGGCCAGCATGCCGCCACGCTGGCCGGCATGGCCAGCGCCACGGGTGACTGGGTGATGACCATCGACGAGGACGGCCAGCAAGACCCGGCCGATCTGGGCCGCATGCTCGACTGCGCGGTCGACGGCGACCTGCAACTGGTCTATGCGCGGCCCACCAACCCGCCGCCGCACGGCCTGCTGCGCAACTTCCTCAGCCGCACGGCCAAGGCCATCACGTCCAGGCTCCTGGACGACAACCGCATCGGTCGCTTCAACAGCTTCCGGCTCGTCGAAGGCGAGAGCGCGCGCACGCTGGCGGCCTACTGCGGGCACGGGGTGTACCTGGACATCGGCCTGTACTGGATTGTCGGGCGCATCGGCCACTGCCCGCTGCAACTGCGCAACGAAATGGACCGGCCGTCGGGCTATTCGTACTTCAAGCTGCTGGGGCACTTCTGGAATCTGATCTTCACCACCGGCACTCGGCCGCTGCGGCTCATCACCTTGATGGGGTTCCTTTCGGTGCTGCTGGCGGTCGGAATATCGGCCTACGCGCTTTACGGCAAGGTGACCGGCTCGGTACCGGTGGAAGGCTGGGCGTCGCTGCTCATCATCGTGGCCTTCTTTTCGGGGTGCATCCTCACGGCCCTGGGCGTCATCGCCGAGTACCTGGCCGTCACCATGGGCATCGCCATGGGCAAGCCGCTGTACGTCGTCAGCACCCGGCCCACGCGACCGACCCGGGGATGACGCTGGCGTGGGTGATCGGCGGGGGTGGCCTGCTGGGAACGGCGCTGCGGCGCAGGCTCCTGGCGGGCAACACGCGGCTGTTCAGCCCGCAAGGCCGCTTCGCCTGGGGCGACGACGCGGCCATGCAGAGCCAGTTCGCCGCGGCCGTGCAGGATTTCGAGGCCCAGGCCCAGGCGCGTGCGCATGAGCGTTGGGAAATCTATTGGGCCGCCGGCCTGGGCACCATGGGTGCAGACCGCGCGCAGATGGCCGGCGAGACCCACGCGCTGCTTCTCTTGCTGGGCTTGCTCGCCGGCAATGCAGCCCTGCATGCGCGCCCGGGGGCGATCGCATATTCCGGCTCGGCCGGCGCCGTGTGGGCCGCCTGCGGCGCGGAGCTGATCTCCGAGGACACACCCCCCGCCACGGTGCAGCCCTACGGACTCGAAAAGCTCCATCAGGAAGCCGCGATCACGCAGTTTGCCCAGGCCTGGCCGGGTCTGCCGGTGCTGCTGGCCCGCATTTCCAGCCTGTACGGCGCCAACCAGGGCTTGAACAAGCGCCAGGGGCTGATGTCACAGGTGGCGCGCAGCGTGGTGCGCCGCCAGCCGGTGCAGATCTTCGTGCCCTTCGACACCATCCGCGACTACATCCACGCCGACGACGCCGCGGCACGGATCGTCTTCGCGCTGCGGGCACTGCCCGCAGATGCGGGCGCGCAGGTGCGCATCGTGGCGTCCGAGCAGCCCACCACCATTGCGGAAATCGTCGCCACCTTCCGCCGGCTGGCACGCACCAACCCGCGAATCATCACCA
The DNA here is from genome assembly GCA_031420055.1 of Burkholderiales bacterium. Lineage (GTDB taxonomy): Bacteria > Pseudomonadota > Gammaproteobacteria > Burkholderiales > Burkholderiaceae_C > Rubrivivax. The sequence goes on from JANOLY010000001.1 coordinate 2,577, forward strand.
GCAGCAGCCTCGAGACAGCGCTCTACACGCGGCGCGTCCAGTTCCGCTCGCTGTTCAAGAGCCCCGCCTCGGCACCGGTGTGTCGCAGTCTGATGGTCGGGGCTGCGGAATTGCTGGCGCACGAACGGCTCAGCCACGCACGGGCCAGCGCGCAACGCGCCACTCCCTGACGCCGCCGTGATCGACGCTGCGATCCTGCGTTACCTGGCGGTGGGTGTGCTGAACACGCTCCTGGGCTTTGCACTGGTGCTGTTGCTGCAGGAAGCGATAGGCCTTTCGCCCTTCTCGGCCAATGTGGCGGGCTATGCAGCAGGGCTGGTCTGCAGCTACTTCCTGAACCGCCACTTCACATTCAAGAGCCGGCGCCGGCACCGCGATGCGCTGCCCTCGTTCGCAGCCGCCGCCGCGGTCAGCTACGGCGTCAACTTTGGCGTTCTGGCGGCATCGCTGAAGCTCTTGCACCTGCAACCGGTGCTTGCACAGACGCTCGCCGCCGTGTCGTTCACGACCTGCTTTTACGTGTTGAGCCGGCTGTTTGTATTTCGCCCCGACAAAAACGCCCCCGGGCGCGGCTAACGCCCGGCGCCGGCATCGCGCCTGGTGTTGCAGCCGTACAAGCTCTGCGCCGACCCCAGGTTCTCAGGCGCGGGCCGCAGGTAGCTGCAGTGCTGTCGAAGGTAGTCGTCGAAGACCAGCACGTCGGTCACGCGGTGGGAACCTGGCGCGCGGGCCATGTCGTGCGACACCACGATGTAGCTCGGCGGCGTGCGCGCGAAATCGCTCATCAGTTTTCGCACCGACTGGTCATGCACCGCGGCCAGCCAGCGTCCTTTCAGCGACGCCGGGTCCGGCGGCGCATACGACCAGTTCGCGGGCGCGCCCGGAAGCGACCACGGGAAGAGCACGTTGGATGCCGGGATGAGTCCGCTGGAGAAGTAGAAATCGGGCCAGGTCCCCAGCACGTACCCGTACTCGCCCTTGGCGCCGGCGACGAGCGGCACGGGTGCGCCCAGGTTCAGATTCTTGGCCTTGCCGCCGCTCGTGTACCAGGACGTGGCCGCCATCATCGCGGCGGGCAGCACCATGGCAGCGGCAAGTCCCGCCGCCAGGCGCCGGCTGGTGCTTTGCACGTCCGCCACGCGCTGGACCAGCACGCCCGCCATCACGCTCAGCAGCATCCAGCCCGGCAGCAGGTGATAGGAGAAATAGATAGGCGAGATGAAGGCCACCAGCAACATGCCTGCGGCGCAGGCCAACAGCACGTTCCAGGCGGGGTTCGGTGCGGCGGCGGGCTTGCCCGCGCCTTTCATTTGGCCGGCACCTAGGGCAGCCGCCGCCACGGCCAGCATCACGACCAGTGGCGTCCGGCCCATGTCCTCGAACACGCTGCCCACGCGCCACAGCAGCGGCCGCAGCACGCCCAGGTCGCCACCCGGCGACTTGTAGATGGCGGGGTACAGAAAGATGGAGGCCAGGAACTCGGACAACCGGCCCTGCCACGCAAACAGCAGCGCCGACAGCAGCAGAGGCACCAGCGAGGCCACGCACAACGCCAGCGCATGGCCCAGGGCCGTGCGCCACCGTGGCTGCGGCGACCGTGCTGCTGTCAGCAGGAGGGCCAGAACCGACACCACCGTGGCGAAGGCAAAGGTCTGCTTCACCATGAACGCGCTGCCGAAGAACAGGCCGCACAGTGCCCAGTGGCGTGCCCTTGGTGCGCTGCCGCCGCGGGCCAGCGCCAGCAGGCCGCAAAGCAAGAAGCTGGTGCCCAGCACCTCGCTCTTCAGCGCCAGCAAGAAGGCATCGGTGCTGATGGTCAAAAGGACAAGCGCCGCTGCCGCGACCGCACCCAGGGTGCCGGCCAGGCGGCGCGTCAGGCCGGCCACCAGCGCCGCACCGATCAACACAACGCCAAATGCCGCCACCTTGATGCCCGGCAACGAATAGCTGCCCGCTGCCCACTGCACGACCTGGTGCGCGGCGTAGATCAGCGGCGTCTTCTGATCGTGGCAGCCGAAACTGGGGAACTCCCCAGCCGCGTTGTCGCGTGCGGCGCAGACTGCAAAGAAGACCTCGTCGACGGCAATCGCGCGGGCGCGCAGCGGGCCGAACTCCATCGCGGCCAAATTGATGATGACGAACGCGGCCAGTACGGACAGGCACAGCACGGCGCCCCACGCCGCACGGTGATGTCGGTTTCCCGACGCGCTCATGGTCCGGCAAGCCGGGTGCGGCCGCGTCCTGCAATGGCGCCCCTCCCGGCGGAGGCACTCAATCCGTCGATCGCTGGCATGGCTTTCATGGCCACGCTGGATGCGACCAGGACCGGAGCAGCGCAGAGCACGGCGAGTTTCATGCGGGTGTGGCGGTGGAGTGCGGCGACGTTCATTGCAGATTCTGTGCCCGAACAGGCCGGTTATTCGCGCGGCCTGCGTGCATTTGCCATGCCTGCGGCCGACTGGGGTGCCGCCCGCCGGTCCCGGGCTGCCAGAATCGTTACGCACCCCACCACCATGCCGCTCCCGCCCGCCATCTCCGTCATCGTGCCCTGCTACAACGCGGCGGCCTTCCTGCCGTTCACCCTGCGCTCGGTGCAGGCGCAGCAAGGATTCGACCTGCAGATCATCGTGGTCGACGACGGCTCCAGCGATGGTTCGCCCGAACTGGTGGCGCGCGACTTCCCTGGCGTGACCCTGGTGCGCCAGGCCAATGCCGGCGTGGCTGCGGCGCGCAACACCGGCCTGGCCCATGCCCGCCACGACTGGGTGGCCTTCGTCGACGCCGACGACCTGTGGCTGCCCGGCAAGCTGCAGGCGCAATGGGACTTGCTGGCACGCCACCCCGAAGCCGGCATGGCCTACACCGCCTGGGAGGTGTGGACCAGCGACGCGCCCGTGCCTGACACGCCCTGGCTCGACGCCCTGCTGGCCACCGACGGCGACGCGCCGCGCTGGCAAGGCGCCTCGGGCTGGATCTACCCCGAACTGCTGGTGGACTGCGTCGTCTGGACGTCCAGCGTGCTGGTGCGGCGCGAACTGCTGTCCCGGGCCGGCGGCTTCGACCCCACGCTGCGCATCGGCGAAGACTGGGACCTGTGGCTGCGCCTGTCGCGCCTGACGCCCATCCTGCGCGTGACGCGGCCCCTGGCGCTGTACCGCATGCACCCGCACAGCATCACCAAGGCGCCGCCGGACACCAACTTCAAGCACCTGATCGTCACGCGCGCGCTGCAGCGCTGGGGCACGGCCGGGCCGGACGGGCGGCGTGCGCGGATGTCCGACATCCGCCATTCGCAGGCGCGCACCTGGCGCGACATGGCCGGGGCGCGGCTGTTCGCCGGCACGTCGGCGGCTGCGCGCGGCGATGCGCTGATGGCGGTGCGCAGCCAGCCGCTATCTGCGCAGGGTTGGAAGATCTTGGCCAAGGCCATGGTTCTGCCCTTGCGGGGCAGTGGTTGACCCTCCTGGCATGCTGCGCTGCCGGCTCGCCCCACACAGCCTTGAAATTCAGCGGCCCAGCACCTCGCGCAGCACCTCAAGGTAGGCATGCCCGAAGCGCCGCCCTGGTTCGAGATGGTTGCCTTCAGCCCACTCGTTCCATGACTTGACGAACAGCAGCGCGTCGTGCGCCGTGCGCTGTTGCACGCGGCGCATGGCACGCTCCAGCTGGCGGGCAAACAACGCCGGCGTGGACCCGCGCAGCACAAAGCCGCGCGCCCCGCTGCGCGGTGTGTTGTCCCAGTTCGGCAGCACGCAGGGAATGGCCTGTGGCGACGCCTGGTCGGGTACGAAGTAGTCGACGTGGCGGGCGTAGTTCTCGATGGTCGGCCGGCCCAGCAGGTCCAGCACACGGCCGCGCAGCTTGGCCGCCGGTTGTGTCCAGGGCACCCAGTCGCGCCGGCGCTGGATGGGGCGGCCGTTGACAAAGGCGTCAAAGCCCAGGCTGGCGGCGTCCCAGAACGGGTCGCCATGGTCACCCAGCAAATACAGGCCCGGCAGCCCGGCGGCGCGTGCCATGTCGCGCCACAACTGCAAGGTCTGCGCGCAGTCGGGCAGGTCCTGGGCGCGGTACACCATGAACACCGGCTTGCCGTTCACGCGCAGGTAGCGTGGGTCCAGAAAGGCCGGCAGCAGCGCGGTTTCGAAATGCTTTTCGTGGTCGGCGCGGCCGGGGTAGAGCTGTTCGATCAGCGTTCGGCCGGCCGAGCCGTGCCAGATGCCGGCCCAGGTCTGGTTGGCCCAGCACAGCATGAACGGCAGGTCGGGCTGGCCGCTGGACAGCACCGCGTTGAAGGGCTGCTCCAGCAAACGCCGGCCGTTACCGAACCAGTAGTGGTAGTAGCAAAACGCCCCCACGCCGTAAGCCCGCGCCAGCGCCGCCTGGGCCGCGCGCGCCTCGGGCAGGCGCAGGTCATAAAAACCCAGGTCGGCGGGCAGGTTGGGCTGTTCATGGCCTTTGAAAAGCGGCCTGGCCTTGGTGACGTTGGTCCACTCGGTGAAGCCCTTGCCCCACCACTCGTCGTTCTCGGGGACGGGGTGGTACTGCGGGAGGTACAGGGCAACGACCGTGGGAGGACTGGGCATGAACCGCTTGAAATGGGTTGGTGACGGGCGCCGCGGCTGCGGGCCCGGAGCCAGCGCTGTCGCCGACGGCGCTGTCTTGCCCGGCTATTCTTGCAGCGCGCATTCGGTTCGTTGTGGGCGTTGCATGGCCAGTGTCCACTTCGCACGGAAATTGCTCGTCGTGCTACCGGTGCAGTAGCGTGCCGCTGTAGGCTTGCCCGAAAGGCATGAAGTACCCACCCCGCCGCCGGTGGCGGTCTGCCTGCCCCAAACCGCCGACTCCAATCGAAGCCATGACCGACCCCGCGACCGACCTTCGCGCCATCGCGTTCTACCTGCCGCAGTTTCACCCCGTGCCCGAGAACGACGAGTGGTGGGGGAAGGGATTCACCGAGTGGACCAACGTCACCAAGGCGCTGCCGCTGATTCCCGGCCACCCGCAACCGCACCTGCCGGCAGACCTGGGCTTTTACGACCTGCGACTGCCGCAAGCCCGTGCTGCGCAGGCCGATTTGGCCCAGGCCTATGGCATCCATGGCTTTTGCTACTACCACTACTGGTTCAACGGCAGGCGCATCCTGGAGCGGCCCTTCAACGAGGTGCTTGCCAGCGGCAAGCCGGACCTCCCCTTCATGCTTTGCT
>JANOLY010000002.1:0-1560 GCA_031420055.1 Burkholderiales bacterium
TTCTATCCGGTTCTTGTCCATCGGCTCGCAATTTACGCTCCACGCTTGCCTATCCCACACTCGGTCGCCCTCATGCAGTTGCGCTTCACTTCGTTCGTCGTGACCAACTTACGGCGGGACTTGCACCCGCAAGAGTGCGCCCATGCTGGGCGCACAACGAAAACAGCGCCCGAAAGCGCCGTGACTCGTTGATTTCTTGGTGGGCGGTGCAGGGCTTGAATCTGCGACCCCTGCCGTGTGAAGGGTGGGAAACAGGGTCTCGCGACGTCCAAGAACGTCGTGCTCTCATAGGTAAATCAGTCCAACAATGTCCCGCGAAGTACAGGTAAGATTGCCCCACATTTGCCCCACCTTGGCATTGAAAGGGACGCGATGGCCACCACGAACAAGAGCGACACCGAGAAGCGGCGCGGCAAGGCTGGCGCTGTGCGGATCGATACCGTGGACGCACGCGGCCGACTGAAGGCGCGTTCAGAGCCCTACTGGACCCGCATCACTGCCGGATGTCAGCTTGGCTTTCGCAAGATGACGCCCGCGTCCACCGGCACCTGGATCGCCAAGTTCCACGATGCAGACGAAGGCCGCCGTGAGAAGCGCAGTCTGGGCGAGTTTGACGAGCGCCCGGCGGCACAGCGCTACGACGCGGCCAAGGCCGCCGCCGAGACCTGGTTCAAGCACCTGGGACGCGGCGGCAAGGCCGAAGCGATCACGGTCAAGGGCGCCTGCCAGAACTATGTCAAACACCTGACGGCGGCCGGCAAGGCCACGACGGCCACGGACACCGAGAAGCGATTCGAGCGGTGGGTGTACGGGCACAAGCTCGCTGAAGTGTCGTTGCCCAAGCTCAAGCCCGGCGACCTGGATAGCTGGCGCAAGTGGGTTGCCGCTACGCCCGCGATGCACCAGGACAAATCCAAAGAATCCCCCGGGCCGCGCGCGGCCAGCACGCTCAACCGAGACATGACATCGCTACGCGCCGCGCTCAACCTGGCGATGGAAGACGGGCACGCCACCACCGACGCGGCATGGCGGGTGAAGCTGCGCCCGGTCAAGAACGCCGACGGGCGGCGTGACGTGTACCTCGACCTGACGCAGCGCCGCGCGCTGATCGCCAACGCGCCGGCCGACCTGGCCGTGTTCCTGGGCGCCCTGTCACTGGTGCCCTTGCGCCCCGGTGCGATGGCCGCGCTGGGGGCCGGCAGCTTCGACAAGCGCCTGTCCACCCTGACCATCGGCAAGGACAAACACGGGCAGGACCGCAAGATCACCCTGCCGCCGGCCACCGCCGCCTTCTTCGCCGAGCAGGGCAAGAACAAGCTGCCGACCGCCCCGCTGCTGGCCCGGGCCAACGGCTCGGCGTGGAACAAGGATGCGTGGAAGTACCCCTTCAAGGACGCCGTGATCGCGGCAGAGTTGCCGGCCACCGCCACCGCCTATGCGTTGCGGCACTCCACCATCACCGACCTGATCGCCCTGCACAAGCTCGACACGCTTACCGTGGCGCAGTTGTCAGGCACCAGCCTCCTGATGATCGAGAAGCACTACGGACACCTGCTGCGC
>JANOLY010000003.1:0-1851 GCA_031420055.1 Burkholderiales bacterium
AGGCAGCCGATGTTGCCGTCCAGGCTGATGTAGCTGAGGTCAAACTTGCTGGCCTCGACCTCGGCGGGGTCCTCTTCGTCCAGGTCGCGGTAGGCGACGATGTCGGGGTGGCGGAACAGCGCGTTGGCGTCGAAGTTGAACTTGGCGTCCAGCGCGACCAACTTGCCTTGGCTGTCGCGGTTGAGCGGGTTGATCTCCACCAGCGAGGCATCGGTGTCCATGTAGCAGGCGTAGAGCTTCTGGAACACGTCGACGGCCTGGGCCGTGGAGTTGGCCGGCAGGCCAATCGAGTCGGCTATTGCGCGCGCCTGGGCCTCGCCCAGCCCGGTCAACGGGTCGATGAACTCGGTGACGATCTTCTCGGGCGTGTTGTGCGCCACCTCTTCGATGTCCATGCCGCCTTCTGACGAGGCGATGAACGCGATCTTTTGCGTGGCGCGGTCGGTGACCAGGGAGACGTAATACTCCTTGTCGATGTCGGCACCTTCTTCGACATACAGGCGGCGCACCTTCTGGCCTTCGGGGCCGGTTTGGTGGGTCTTGAGCTGCATGCCCAGGATCTGTTCGGCGATGGTCTGGACATCGGCCAGCGAGCGCGCCAGCTTCACGCCACCGCCCTTGCCGCGGCCCCCGGCGTGGATCTGCGCCTTGACCACCCACACGGCTCCGCCGAGCTTTTGTGCGGCCTCTTGTGCTTCGCGCACAGTGAAGGCCGCGTAGCCACGCGGCACTGGCACGCCAGCGGCGCGCAACAGTTCCTTGGCCTGGTATTCGTGAATCTTCATGGGAGCTCCTCGCTCTTCGATCGGGTCGGGACGGGGGATGGCAGGGCCGTCGAGGCTGCCGCGCTGGGCCTGACCAGGCGACCGCCGCGGATGGCGGGCGGTGACGGGTGACGGGTGATGGTTGCGCGGTGAGCGCACAGCAGCGCCGACGAATTTAGCACGCGTGTCCTGGCGGCACGCTGACGGCGGTGTGGCCGCCCCGCCCGGCGCGCTCAGGCCGGCTCGTCGTGCTCGCTGGCGCCCTGGACCACGGCGCGAATCACGTCGCCGTCAAAGCCGCGACCGGCCAGGAAACGCATCTGCCGGGCGCGTTCGGCGGCATCGCTGGGCGCTGCGCCATAGCGTCGGCGCCAAATCTCGCGTGCCCGCTCAAGCTCGGTGGGGCGGGCCTGCTTAAGCGTGGCGGCCACCAGGGCAGGGTCCAGGCCCTTGGACTGCAGGGTCAGGCGCAGCCGGTGCACACCGTAGCGGGACGCCCGGCTGGCCAGCACCGACTCGGCCACGCGCGCCTCACTGATCAGGCCGTGGGCCGTCAAGTCGTCCAGAGCCCGCGCGATCTGCGTGGCCGCGCTGGCCTCGGGCGTGTCCGGCACCTGGCGGGCCAGCTTGCGTTCAAGCTCGGCGCGGGAATGTTCACGCTGCGCCAGGTAGCGCAGCGCCCGGCCCTTGACCGAGAGCGCGCTGAAACTCACGGCAGGGGGTGTCCGGGCAGGCCAGGGTGGTGTGGCAACCGGGCCATGCGTGCGCTGCCGGCCGTCAGGCCTCGGCATTGAGCAGCGGGATGCCCATCGACTCGCGCACCTTGTTCTCGATTTCGCGCGCGATCTCGGGGTTTTCGCGCAGGTACTCGCGCGCGTTGTCCTTGCCCTGGCCGATCTTTTCGCCGTTGTAGGCGTACCAGGCGCCGCTCTTGTCGAGCACGCGGGCGTTGACGCCCATGTCGATGATCTCGCCCTCGCGGCTGATGCCTTCGCCGTACAGGATGTCGAACTCGGCAGTCTTGAAGGGCGGTGCGACCTTGTTCTTCACGACCTTGACCTTGGTCTCGCTGCCGATGACTTCCTCG
>JANOLY010000004.1:0-6875 GCA_031420055.1 Burkholderiales bacterium
ACACCGGCGAGTCGGTGTTGCAGATGGCCGGCCGCATCAACGACGTGTCGGCGCAGGCGCAGCAGACGGCCGACGTGGCACGGCAGTCGCTGCAGGCCGCCGAAACCGGATTGGCCGCGGTGAACAACACCATCGGCGGCATGAACTCCATCCGCGACCAGATCCAGGAAACGTCCAAGCGCATCAAGCGGTTGGGCGAGTCGTCACAGGAGATCGGCGAGATCACCGAGCTGATCTCCGACATCACCGAGCAGACCAACGTGCTGGCGCTCAACGCCGCCATCCAGGCTGCGTCGGCCGGTGAGGCCGGCCGTGGCTTCTCGGTGGTGGCCGAAGAAGTGCAGCGGCTGGCCGAACGTTCCGGCGACGCGACGCGGCAGATTGCCGCCATCGTGCGCACCATCCAGGCCGACACGCAGGACGCCGTGGCTGCCATGGAGCGCTCGACCCAGGGCGTGGTCGAAGGGGCGCGGCTGTCCGACGCCGCCGGCACCGCGCTGGGCGACATCGACCGCGTCACGCGCGAGCTGTCGGGCCTGATCGATCGCATCTCGGCCGAGGCGCTCAGAGAAGCCGAGTCGGCCAACGTCGTGGCTGCCAACATCCAGCACATCTTCAACGTCACCGAGCAGACCTCGGACGGCACCCGGTCCACCGCACAGATGGTGCGCGAGCTGTCGCGCACCGCCGAAGAGTTGCGCGCATCGGTGGCCCGGTTCAAAGTCAGCTGAACCGACGTTCATGGACACGCAATCAGCTACCGTCGACGCCGGCCTGCCACCCGGCGCCGGCTTGGCCGACGACCTCAGTCCGCTGGCCTGGGTCTACGCCGAATTGCGCCGGACGCTGGAAACGGCGAACCGGGCCTTGCGGCGCTACCGGCGCGAAGCCGATGCCATCGGCGAGTCCGATGTCGACGTGGTCGACCCCTCAGTGCTGCGCACGGCGCGCGCCCAGCTGCACCAGGGCGTGGGCGCACTCGAACTGGTCGGCCTGCCTGAAGCGGCGCGGGTATTGAGGGCCAGTGAATCCGCGGTGCAGCGCATGATTTCGCGCCCCGTGCTGGCCGACGCGGCGGGCGTTGCAGCGATCGAGCAAGTGTCGTTTGCCCTGCTCGACTTCCTGGCCCGCCAACTGGCGGGCAAGTCGGTGTCACCAGTGCGGCTGTTCCCTCAATACCGCGCCGTGCAGCAGCTGGCCGGCGCCGACCGCGTGCACCCGGCGGATTTGTGGCGCCAGGACTGGCGCTGGGAGTCGTTGCTCGCCGACCCGGCGGCCACGCCGCGCTCGGCCGACGACGAGGCGCGCGGCGACATGGAGTCGCTGGTGCTGCCGCTGATGCGGCAACCCGAGCCCGAAGTTCTGGCGCGCATGAGCGACCTGTGTGCCGACCTGGGCGCCTGCGCGCGCGTGTCGGCCACGGGCAGTGCCGGCGCCACACTGGCGACTTTCTGGTACCTGGCGTCCGCCGTTTTCGAGGCGCAGGCCTGCCGGCTGTTGGCCAGCGATGTCTTCAACAAGCGCATCGCCTCGCGTTTGCTGGCGCAGCTGCGCCTGGGCGTGGGTGGCCAGAACCAGGTGTCGGATCGGCTCGCCCAGGACATGCTGTTCTTCTGCGCGCACGCCAAGGCGGCCGACACGCTGATGGCGCCGCGCCTGGCTGCGGTTCGCCGGGCCTGGCAGCTCGACGACCAGGCCAGCGATGACTATGAAATGCCCAGTCTGGGGCGCTTCGACCCGGCGCAGGTGACCCTGGCCCGCAAGCGCGTGGCGGCGGCCACCGAAGTCTGGTCGTCGGCGTGCGGCGGTGAGTTGTTCCGCTTGCCCGGATTGGCCGAGCAGTTTTCGCTGGTGGGGGACTCCTTGCAGCGTCTGTTCCCCGCCGGGGCTGCGCTGTCACAGGCACTGCAGGCGGTGATGACCGAGGCCGCGGCCGTGGACCAGGCGCCACCGGCGACGCTGGCCATGGAAGTCGCCACCAGCATGCTCTACCTCGACGCCTCGCTCGAGGACGGCAATCTGGATGATCCCGACCTGCCTGGCCGATTGCAGCAACTCGGCCAGCGCATCGACCAGGTGCGCGAGGGCGGCGAGTCCCAACCTCTGCAGACTTGGATGGAGGAGTTGTACCGCCGTGTCTCCGACCGCCAGACCATGGGCAGCGTGGTGCAGGAACTGCGGGCCTCGTTGTCCGAGGTCGAGAAGCAGATTGACCTGTACTTCCGCGACCCGGCGCAGCGCAGCGTGCTGATCCCGGTGCCGGGCCAGTTGCAGGCCATGCGCGGTGTGCTCACGGTGCTGGGCATGGGCCAGGCGTCGCAGGCCGTGCTGCGCATGAGCGACGAGGTCGACGCGCTGGCGCAGACCGAAGTCGACCCGCAGCGGGCCATCCAGACGGGCACGTTTGACAGGCTGGCGGACAACCTGGGGGCCTTGAGTTTTCTCATCGACATGCTCAGCGTGCAGCCGGTGCTGGCCAAGTCGCTGTTCCGCTACGACCCCGACACGGGTTCCTTGAGCGCGGTGATGGGCCAGAGCGAGCGCATCTCGGTCTTTGCGGGTCTGGACGAGGAGCTCAAGACCGTGGTGCTGCCGGCGCATGCCGTTTCCGTTGCCGTGCCGGTGCCGTCTCCTGCGGCCATGCCGGCCGTGCCCGCGGCCGGTGTGGCGCCGGGCCAGTCCGGGCTGGAAGACGATGCCGAGATGCGCGGCATCTTCGTCGACGAGGCACAGGAGGTCGTGGACAGTGCGCGTGCCTGCCTGGCGCGCCTGACAGACAACCCCGACCACGACGGCGACATGACCTCGATGCGGCGGGCGTTCCACACCCTCAAGGGCAGCGCCCGCATGGTCGGCCTGCGCGAATTCGGCGACGCCGCCTGGTCCTGCGAGCAGCTGTACAACTCCCGGCTGGCTCAGGCCGTGCACATGGATGCGCCGTTGCGCCATTTCACGGCCGAGGCGCTGGACTACTTCGGCGCATGGACCCAGGCTCTGGCGGCAGGGCAGGACGACGGTCATGCCAGCGCCCCGGTGACCCTGGCGGCCGACGCGCTGCGGCTGCAGGGCGTGCACCTGCCCATCGTTGGGCACGGCGACCTCGTTACCGCCCCTGCGCCCGCGGACGAGGGCTTCGTGCTCGACTTTGATCCTGTCGTCGATGCCCCGGCGCCAGCCGCTGCCGACCGCACCTTGTCGCTGACCGAGCGCATCCCCGACCTGCCCAGCGCAGCCGATCTCGAGCTGGGTATGCCGGACCTGGATCTGCCGCTGGTCGACACACCGGCGCTGCCGGCGGCGGCTGAGGGCGCCGAAGTCGTGCATTTCGAGCTGGACCTGGCCGACCTGGACGACTTCAGGGACGAGGCCACGGTCGAACAGCCCGCCGCGGCGCCGCCGCTTGAACTTGTGCTCGACGAAGCCGCCTCGGCGATGGAGGCCACGCAGGTGCTGCCGATGCGCGAGCCCGCCGAGGCATCGCCGCAGGCCGAGCCCACAGCCGTCGCCGAAGCGGTGACTGCGGCGCCTGCGAGCCCGGCCATCCCGCCTGCACCCGAGCCGCCCGCCGAGGAGCAGGTTCGCGTCATCGGACCGCTGCGCATCGGCATACCGCTGTTCAACATCTTCCTCAACGAGGCCGACGAGCTGTCGCGCCGCCTGGGTACCGAACTGGCCGAGTGGGCGCTGGAGTACAGGCGCCACCCGGTGTCGCCGGCCAGCGCCGTGCTGGCCCACTCGCTGGCCGGCAACTCCGCCACCGTGGGCTACACCGAACTGTCGGCGCTGGCGCGTGCACTGGAGCATGCCCTGGTACGGTCGAACCACGCCGGCCCGGGCCAGGCGGGCGAGCCGGAACTGTTCAGCGACGCCGCCGAGGAGATTCGCCGCCTGCTGCACCAGTTTGCGGCCGGTTTCCTGCGCTCTGTCCAGCCGGGGTTGATGGCGCGGTTGGCCGAACACGAGCGCCTGCCAGCGCCCGCCGTGCAGGACAGCGAGTCGGACATGCCGGCCGATCTGGCCCTGGCCAGCACGCCGGCGGCGCATCAGCCGTCGTTGCCCCACCCAGACTCGCGATTCGTCTCCCTGCCCAGCGACCCGGGCGGGCGCGTCCTGACTTATGACGACGACGACATCGACGCTGTCGACGACATCGACGTCGAACTGTTCCCGATCTTTGACGAAGAAGCCAGCGAGCTGTTGCTGCAGTTGCAGACCCGGCTCCATGAATGGCGCGACCAGCCGGCCCAGGCCGCCGCCGCCTCGGCCTGCATGCGCACCCTGCACACTTTCAAGGGCGGTGCGCGCCTGGCCGGTGCCATGCGCCTGGGTGAGATGGCGCACCGACTGGAAGCGGCCATTGAGCACCAGCTCTCGCGCGGCGACCTGCAGGCTGCCGACATCGAGCGCCTGCTCGCGCGCGCCGACGCCATGCACGCCACCTTCGAGGCCGTTCGTACCGCGAACGAAGCGCGCGAAGTGGCCGCAGCCGACTTGCCGCCCGTCGAGCCCGTTGTGGCGCAGCCCGCGCCCGTGCCCGAGGTGGCGCCCGTGCGCAGCGCCGCCGCGGCTGCCGCGGCCGCGGCCGCTGCACTCCGGCCGGCCGGCGGTGCTGGCCGCATTGACTGGCAGCGTTTCACCACCGGCGACGCAGCACCTGCGGCCGCCGTCGAACGCCAGGCGAGCGGTGTGGCCTCGGTGCGCGTGCGCGCGGACTTGCTCGACCGCCTGGTCAACCAGGCCGGCGAGGTGAGCATCACGCGCGCCCGCATCGACGCCGACGTGCGCCAGTTGCAAGGCAACCTGGCCGAGCTGGGCGAGAGCCTGGACCGCATGCGGCGCCAGTTGCGCGACATCGAGCTGCAGGCAGAAACCCAGATCAGCACCCGGCTGGAAGCCGCCAAGGCGGCGGCCCAGGCCTTCGACCCGCTGGAGATGGACCGCTTCACGCGCTTCCAGGAGCTCACCCGCTTCATGGCCGAGTCGGTCAACGACGTGGGCACCTTGCAGCGCGGTTTGCAGCGCACGCTTCAGTCCACCGAGGACCAGCTCGCCGCCCAGGCCCGCCTGACGCGCGAGTTGCAGGACGATCTGTTGCGCACGCGCATGGTCGAGTTCGAGAGCATGGCCGACCGCTTCTACCGCACGGTGCGCCAGGCGTCCAAGGACACCGGCAAGCAGGTGCGGCTGGACATCGTGGGCGGCGCCATCGAGATCGACCGCGGCGTGCTGGATCGCATGACCGGGCCCTTCGAGCACCTGTTGCGCAACAGCGTGGCGCACGGCATCGAGCCGCCGGCGCAGCGCACCGCTGCCGGCAAGGACGCCGGCGGGCGCATCACGGTGACCGTGGCCCAGGTGGGCAACGAAGTGGCGGTGGAGTTTGCCGACGACGGCGCCGGCCTGGATCTGCCGCGCATACGCCGGCGCGGCATCGAACGCGGTCTGCTGCAGCCCGAGCAGCCCGTCAGCGAAGCCGATTTGACGCGACTGATCTTCACCCCCGGCTTCAGCACGGCCGACAACGTCACCGAACTGGCCGGCCGCGGCGTGGGCATGGACGTGGTGCGCGCCGACGTGAACGCCATGGGCGGGCGCATCGAGACGGCCAGTGTGGCCGGGCAGGGCACCCAGTTCAGGCTGCTGTTGCCGCTGACCACGGCGGTGACGCAGGTGGTGATGCTGCGTTGTAGCGGCTTGCACATTGCGGTGCCTTCATCGCTGGTGGAAGTGGTGCGCCGCGTGGGCGGGGCCGAGGTCGATGCCGCCTATGCCAGCGGGGGCTTCGACTTCAACGGCGAATCCGTGCCCTTCTTCTGGATGGCCGCGCTGCTGGCTGCTGGCAGCCGCGGCGAGGGGGCGGCGAGCGACAACCGCACGCAGGCGGTGGTCGTCATCCGCAGCGCCGCGCAGCGGGTGGCGCTGCATGTCGACGACGTCGTGGGCAACCAGGAGGTGGTGGTCAAGAACGTCGGCCCGCAGCTGTCGCGCATGCCGGGGCTGGCAGGCGTGACCTTGCTGTCCACCGGCAACGTGGCGTTGATCTACAACCCCGTGGCTCTGGCCGCGGTGTATGGCGATTCAGCCCGTCTGCGCATGCAGCAGGCGCCGTTGGCGCTGCCCGATTCTGCCCAGTCCGAGAAGAAGGCCCCTTTGGTGCTGGTGGTCGACGACTCCCTGACGGTGCGCCGCGTCACCCAGCGACTCTTGGCGCGCGAAGGCTACCGCGTCACCCTGGCCAAGGACGGTGTGGAAGCACTGACCCGGCTGGCCGAAGAACGGCCGGCCGTGCTGCTGACCGACATCGAAATGCCGCGCATGGACGGTTTCGACCTGCTGCGCAACGTGCGCGCCGAGCCCCGCCTGGCCGGCCTGCCCGTGGTCATGATCACCTCGCGCATCGCCCAGAAGCACCGCGACTTTGCCGTCGAGCTGGGCGTCAACCACTACCTGGGAAAACCCTTCTCCGAGGAAGACCTGCTGGCCCTGGTTGCCCTGTACGCCAGCGCTGCCCAGACGTCCTCGTCGGTGCAGTGACCCCGTCAGCGGATGCAGCCGCCAGTGCGATTACAAAAAAGCTGTGACTTTCCTGTCCACCATTTGTTACGCGGCTGCGTTGAAGGCCATTGAACGAGGCTTCCACGGTCGGTGACACCGTGATGACGCCCGGTCAATGCCCGGTGGCCGATCAAGCCCTTCCACTGGCGCAGTTCTTGCACGATCGCCGGGCTTAGATTTATTTCAACCGGTTTCAGCCGGCGCATGCACATGAAGTCCCACCGCATACTCGTCACCGGCGGCGCCGGTTTCCTGGGCTCGCATCTGTGCGAACGTCTGCTCAAGCAGGGCCACAGCGTGCTGTGCGTCGACAACCTGTC
>JANOLY010000005.1:0-2246 GCA_031420055.1 Burkholderiales bacterium
TTGACGGCCAGCAACGAGATGAAGCCGTTGACCGGAAAGTACACATGGCTCAAGGACTCGCCGGGTTGGCAGATCACTTCAGCCAGAACCAGATCAACAAGCTCGCATTGGCTCGTCAGGCGGGTTCGGTCGGGTTTGGGCAGCAGCGCGATGAGGTGGTTCTGGGCGGCAGCCAATGGGGCTCTCCGGTGGCAACAGGTTCGGCACGGGACTCCAGCGTCCAAAGTGGGCCGACGGCCCCACAGTCCTGCCGACGACGCGGGTCAGAGCGACGCCTCGCAGCCTGCGCGCAGCCGCAGCGTTTGTCTGTCTGTTGCCATACATAGGGTCCGCCGCGGTCTTGCCCCGGTGCACCGCGGCCAGCGTCAGGCCATGGCGGCTTGGGCGGAGCGGGCCGTGGTCCGCATTGGAAGCGCGCGGCTCGCGGCAGCCGCGCAGCGTGTGCCAGCCTCAAGCAGCACCCGGTCCAGCACGGCGATGTGTCCGCGGCTGTAGCGTATGACCCCCGCCTGCTGCAGCCTCAGCGCTGCGCCGGTCACGCCTTCGCGGCGCACACCCAGCAGGTTGGCCACCAGCTCTTGTGTCATCACCAGTTGCGTGCCGCTGGACCGATCCAGGCCCATCAGCAGCCTGCGGCACAGCAGCTGGTCGATGGTGTGGTAACGGTTGCAGGCCGCTGTGCGCGCCACTTGCGCCAGCATGGCCCGGGCGTAACCCAGCATCACCATCAGCACCAGGGGTGATGCGGCAATTTCGTCACGCACCCACCGACTGGGCAAACGCCAAGCCTGTCCGGCACTCTGCACCACGGCCTGGCTGGGCATGGCGTTGCCGCCCATGACCACGGCGATGCCCACCAGCCCGTCGCAGCCCACCACGGCAACCTCCGAGCAGTCGCCTTCGCTGGTGGTGTAGACCAAGGAGACGATGGCGGTGGTGGGAAAGTACACGTACTCGGGCACGCTGCCGGACTCGCTGAGCACGTCGCCCAGCGCCAGTTCCACGAGTTGCAGCCGGGTCGTCCAGCGCTGCGCGTCGGCCGCGGGGATCTGGGCAAGCAGGCGGTTGTCACTCAGGTTGGGGGCGCGGTCTTGCGGCGGGTAGGGGGTAGTCTTCAAGGGCGTCTCGATGGAGTTTCGAGAGGCCATGCTCGGGCCCGGCGCGGGCTGGGTGTATCAGCCGGAGAGCAATTCTTGCGTCGGCCCGGTCCTACGTGCCGTCCACCGGTTTGCTTCGAGCCGTCACTGCGCCGGCAGGGCCGGCAGCAAGCGGTCGTACTCCCTTTTCACCACGGCGTAACACTCGCAGCTGCGCTGCTCCAGGCCAGGGCGGTCCAGCACCTTGATGTGGCCGCGGGAATACGAGATCAAGCCGGCCTCCTGCAGCCGCCCGGCGGCCTCGGTGACGCCTTCACGGCGCACGCCCAGCATGTTGGCAATCAGCTCTTGCGTCATCACCAGCTCGTTGCCTCGCAGGCGGTCCAGGCTCAGCAGCAACCAGCGGCACAGCTGCTGGTCCAGCGAGTGATGCCGGTTGCACACGGCGGTCTGCGACATCTGCGTGATCAGCGCCTGCGTGTAGCGCAGCAGCAGGTGCATCACCGGCCCGAAGTGGTTGAACTCGCGCTTGATCATCGGCCCGGCCACACGAAACCCGGAGCCGGCGCTTTGCACCACGGCGCGGCTGGGCGTGGATTCGCCGCCCATGAACAGCGAGATACCGACCAGCCCCTCGTTGCCCACCACGGCGATCTCGGCCGCTGCGCCGTTCTCCATCACATACAGCAGCGACACGATGGCGGTGGTTGGAAAGTAGATGTGGCTCAGCGTGCTGCCGGACTCGTACAGCACGCTGCCCAAGGGCATGTCCACGGCTTCCAGCTGGCCTTTCCAGCGCGCCCAGGCCGCCTCGGGAAGCGCGGCGAGCAGGCCGTTGAGTTTCGGGTCGGGTGTCATGCAGTTGTGTGGCCGGGGCTTCGGGGCGAGGACCGGCGCAAGGAACCGTAATTGACCCCGAGCGTAGGTTCAAGGCGCCACCCGGCTGTGTTCGCTACCGAGCATAGCTCAAGCAAGACTTCTGCCGCAAGCTGCCCGGCCGGTGCTCGCAATTCATTGCAACAGAGCCCGCATGTCGGCTTGCTGTCTGACAGCGCTCGGCTTGCCAGTAGCGTTGAATGGGGCTCACCGCTTTGAGGACCGATCCATGAAACCCCTGCTGGCCCCACTTGCCCTGGCGCTTTGCCTGCC
>JANOLY010000006.1:0-8449 GCA_031420055.1 Burkholderiales bacterium
TGGAGCCCATTGCATGGGGCGGCGCATGGCTGTCCAGCCCCAGCACGCGCGCGCCTTGCCGGGCCAGTTGCCAGGCGGTGGCCGCACCCATCGCGCCCAGACCGATGACGATGAAATCGAACGGCCCGTGCCCTGCGCTCATGGCTTCAGCTCGAACAGCGCCGTGCCGTCGCCGTTGTCCTTCACGAGTGCGATGTTCGGGTAGCGCGCCAGGTGCGCGATGCCGCCCGTGCCGGAGACAAACTGCAGCTTCACGCCGGGCACGGCCTGGATGCGCCAGTTGCCGTCGGCGCTGGGGTCCACGGTCTTGGCGGCGCGCAGGTACTGGGCCAGCGCCTCGCGGTTTTCGTCGGGCGCGCTGAGCACGGTGTTGTTGCTGTCCAGCCCAGGAAAGTTGCCACCGCCCGAGGCACGGTAGTTGTTGGTGACGACGACAAAGCGGGCCGACTCGTCGATCGGGTGGCCCTGGTAGCGAAGATCGACGATGCGCCTGGCTTCAGGCGCCACCAGCTTGCCGCTGCGCTCGTAGCGCGCGGGCTGCGTCACATCGATGCGGTAGGTGACGCCGTCCAGCGTGTCGAAGTTGAAGCTGGGGATCGCTCCATTGATCAGGTTCTGCTCGCCCGCGCCCGCAGGGTCGATGCGGTTGAAGGTGATGGCCGACATCTCCAGCCACTGGCGAACCTGTGCGCCGGTGATCACCACCGCCGACACCGTGTTGGGGTAGACGTAGAGGTCGGCGAGGTGGCGCAGGGCGATGGACCCGGCGGGGATGTCGGTGTAGGCACCGCCCCGGCCGCCGGTTCTGAAGGGTGCTGCTGCCGACAGCAGCGGCAGGCCTTCGTGCGGCGTGCCGGCCAGGGCGCGCCGCGCGTAGGCCAGTTGGGCCTGCGACACCAATTGCACCGAAGGGTCGTCGGCCACCCGTGCGAAGTAGCTGTGGATGGGGGTGCGCGTTTGCGCCACGGGCGTGCCCATCCAGGTGCGCGTGGCTTCGTGTTCGGCGCGGACCAGTTCGACCAGGCTCTGGTCGGCTTCGACCAGCGGCTTGCGCGCTGCGCGGTCCCAGATGGGGCGCAAATGGGCCCGGCTGTCGCTGACCTTCCAGCCAGCGCCGGTCTTTTCGAGCACCAGGTCGATGACGCCCAGGTGGCTGCCCCAGAAGCCGGGCATCGTGGCCGCAACGCCGTTGATGGTGCCGCGCTGCAGGTCGACCTTGGGGTGCTGGTTGAAGGAGGCACCCGGGAATTCGCCGTGCGAATGACCGAAGAGGATCGCGTCCACGCCAGGCACTTCAGCCAGCTGGGCCACGGCGTTCTCGGCAAAGAACACGCCGGCGCCGAACTCGAACCCGGTGTGCGCAATGAGCACCACCACGTCGGCGCCGCGTGCCTTCACTTCGGGCACAAAGCGCCGGGCGCTTTCGACCATGTCGCGCGGCACCACCTTGCCGAGCAAGGACAGGCGGTCCCACTGCATCACCTGCGGCGGCACAAAACCGATGACGCCGATCGTCAGCGCGTGTTTGGTGCCGGCCTCGTCGGTGAAGCTGCGCCCGAGGACGACATAGGGTGTGAAGGCGTTCGCACCCGGCTTGCCCTGGCCGTCGTCGAGGTGGATGTTGCTGTTGACGTACGGGAACGCCGCGCCGCTGAGCGACTGGCGCAGGAAGGGCAGGCCGTAATTGAATTCGTGGTTGCCGACGTTGGCCGCGTCGTAGCCCATGGCATTCATCACCTTGAAGGCCGGGTGCATCTGGCCGGGCTGCAGCGGCTTGCCGCGCGCAACAAAGTCGCCCATGGGCCCACCTTGCAGCAGGTCGCCGTTGTCGAAGAGCAGGGCGTTCTTCACCTCGGCGCGCGCGGCCTTGATGAGGGTGGCGGTGCGCACCAGGCCGTGTTCGGCAGTGGGCTTGTCCTGGTAGTAGTCGTGGTCGACCAGGTTCATGTGCACGTCGGTGGTCTGCAGCAGCCGCAGCTTGAGTGTCTGCGCCAGCGCCTGTGGCAGCAGGCAGGCCAGCGCCAATACAGCCAGAAGTTGTCTCATGGCCAGCTCAGTCCGCTGCCGGGAACCAGGCCAGGCACAACTCGGCAGGCAGCTGCGGCCCGCCTTTGAACGAGGTGCGGTGTGCGCGTTCGATGACGTGCCAGAAGTAGCGGTAACTGGCGCGGTCGTGCAGCCGCACTTCCTTGCCATGCCGGTGGCTGATGGGGGCCCAGTGGGCCGCCTGGCCCGCGGTGATGATGGCGATGGCCTGGTCGACCTCGGCCGCGCGCGGCGCAAAGGCTTCGACGATGGGGCGGATCTGGTCGGGGTGGATGCTCCACATGCGGGTGTAGCCCAGCAGTGTGCAAGCGCGTTCGGCGGCGCTTTCCAGCGCGTCGAGGTCCTTGAATTCGGTGACGACGCAGTGCGAGGGCGTCTTGCCAAACGCGTGGCAGGCCGCGGCAATCTCCAGCTTGGCGCGGATGACCAAGGGGTGCTCGAACTGGCCGCGCGCGCTCATGGCTGACGCCGGTATGGCGCCGCGGTGGGCCGAGACAAAGTCCATCAAACCGAACGACAGCGATTCGATGCGCGGGTGCGCGGCAATGGCGAAGACTTCATGCAGTGCGCCGTGGGTCTCGACCAGGACATGCAGAGGCACCGTGGCGCCACCGGCGGCGGCTATGGCCTGCGCGGCTTGCTCGACATCGGCCAGGCCGTGCGGCTTGGGCAGCATCAGGTAGGCCGGCAACACCTTGGAAGCCAGCACCGCCGAGAGCACGTCGCCAAACTTGGGGTGGCCCACGGGCAGCAGCCGCACGCCGACCCGGCCATGGCGGTTGTCGGCGCTGGCCAGCAGCGCGGCGATGAGCAGCGCGTGCTCGACCTCGCCGCCCACCGGCGCGCCGTCTTCGTTGTCCAGCGTCACGTCGAACACCGGGCCCATTTGTGCCTGCAGCGCCAGGCTCTTGCGCATGCGCGCCTCGACGCCAGCGTAGTGGTCGCACACCGGCAGCGCCGGGCCTGCATCAGCGCTGTCAAACAGCGCCTGGCGCGGGCTGGCCGGGTGCGCGGCGGGTTGCATCAGAGCAGGTGTTTCACGCCGTCTTGTTCGCCCGTCAGCTCGGCCAGGGTCTTGTCTATGCAAGTCTGGCTGAAGGCGTCTATGGGCAGGCCGGGCACGATGCTGTACTTGCCGGCCTCGCAGGTCACGGGGTAGCCAAACATCACGTCCTTGGGGATGCCGTATTCGCCGTTGCTGGGCACGCCCATGGTGACCCAGCCGCCGCCCGTTCCAAGAGCCCAGTCGCGCATGTGGTCGATGGCCGCGTTGGCGGCGCTGGCCGCCGAAGACAGGCCGCGCGCTTCGATGATGGCCGCACCGCGCTTGCCCACGGTGGGCAGGAACACGTCCTTGTTCCAGTCGTGGTCGTTGATCATGTCCTTGACGCTGGCGCCGTCGATGGTGGCGAAGCGGTAGTCGGCATACATGGTGGGGCTGTGGTTACCCCACACGGCGAGCTTCTTGATGGAGGCTACTGGCTTACCGGTTTTTGCGGCCAGTTGGCTGAGCGCGCGGTTGTGGTCCAGGCGCAGCATGGCTGTGAAGTTTTCGCGCGGCAGGTCGGGCGCGCTCTTCATGGCGATGTAGGCGTTGGTGTTGGCCGGGTTGCCCACCACCAGCACCTTCACGTTGCGGCTGGCCACGGCGTTCAGCGCACGGCCTTGCGCGGTGAAGATGGCGCCGTTGATGGCCAGCAGCTCGGCGCGCTCCATGCCCGGGCCGCGTGGGCGCGATCCGACCAGCAGCGCGTAGTCGGTGTCCTTGAAGGCCGTTTCCGGGCTGCTGTGCGCCTCCATGCCGGCGAGCAGCGGGGGTGCGCAATCTTCCAACTCCATCATCACGCCCTTCAAGCCCTTTTGCGCCTTCTCGTCAGGGATCTCCAGCAACTGCAGGATGACGGGCTGGTCGCGGCCCAGCATTTCGCCCGAGGCGATTCGGAACAGCAAGGCGTAGCCGATCTGGCCTGCGGCCCCGGTGACGGCAACACGAACGGGCTTTTTGGACATGGGGGACTCCTGGCGGATGGGTGGTCTGGGAAGGGTGCGAATTCTAGCGTTCAGACCCTGACATGGCTCTTATGTCTTACGTAAGACAATGCGGAAATGCCTGCGACCGTTGTTGCCACCACGCCCCCCGTGCCGGAGGCTCCCGGCCCCTCGTTCAGCCCCCTGTACCAGCAAATCAAGGCGCTGCTGGTGCGCAGCCTGCAAGCCGGCGAATGGCAGCCCGGCCAGGCCATTGCCAGTGAACAGGAACTGGCCTCGCGCTTCAAGGTCAGCCAGGGCACCGTGCGCAAGGCCATCGACGAGATGGCGGCCGAGAACCTGTTGGTGCGCCGACAGGGCCGCGGCACCTTTGTGGCCACCCATGCCGAGGCCGGCACGCAGTACCGCTTCTTGCGTCTGACCCCAGACCACCCGGGCACCACCGGCCTGCAGCGCCGCTTGCTGGACTGCCGCAGCATGCGCCCCAGCGCCGAGGTGGCCGCACTGCTGGCGCTGCCCGCCGGCGAGACCGTTTTGCAGGTGCGCCGCTTGCTGCTGGCCATTGATGACGCCGCGCTGCGCCCCGTGGTGCTGGACGAGCTGTGGCTGCCCGGCGCCGCTTTCAAGGGCCTGAACGCCGAGCGCTTGCAGGCCTGGGAGGGCCCGATGTACCGCTTGTTCGAGGCCGAGTTCTCGCTGCGCATGATCCGCGCCGAAGAAAAAATCCGCGCCGTGGCCGCCAACGCCGACGAGGCCGCGCTGCTGGAGTTGCCCACCGGCGCGCCGCTGCTGTCGGTGGAGCGGCTGTCCTTCACCTATGGCGACAAGCCCGTGGAACTGCGCCGCGGCCTGTACCACACTGCTGCCCATCACTACCGCAATGAGTTGATTTGACGGGGTGTTGCCGGCCTTCTGTCCAGTTCGGCGTAAGCCTGCTGCGTTGCAATAGACTCGTCAGGTTAGAGCAGAGAACAAGAGCAAATCCATGGCAGAAACAACAAGGCAACGCCCCGGCACCATGCGTCTGGTGGACGCCGTGAAGTACCGGCTTCCCCTGGCGGGGGTGGTGTCCATACTGCACCGCGCCAGTGGCCTGCTGATGTTTGCGCTGCTGCCCTTCATCATCTGGCTGTTCGACAACAGCCTGAGCTCCGAGATCAGCTACGACACCTTCACCAGCGCCTTTGTGGCCGGTATTGGCGTGGCGCCGGCCTGGTTCGTGAAGCTGGTGGTGCTGGCGTTGATCTGGTCCTTCCTGCACCACGCCATTGCCGGTGTGCGCCATGTCTGGATGGACATGACGCACAGCGTCAGCATGGAGCAAGGGCGCTCTTCAGCGGTTGTCACGCTCGTCTCCAGCATCGTGCTGACGCTGCTGCTGGGCGCCAAGCTGTTCGGCATCTACTGAAGGGGCGCGCGATGTCGGTCAACTACGGTTCCAAGCGCGTCGTCGTCGGCGCCAGCTACGGTCTGCGCGACTGGCTTAGCCAGCGTGTCACTGCCGTGCTGATGGCCTTGTTCACGCTGATCTTGCTGGTGCAGTTGCTGCTGCCCGGCCCGCTGGGTTACGACCGCTGGGCGGGCATCTTCTCGGCGCAGTGGATGAAGCTGCTGACGCTGGTGGTAGTGCTGGCGCTGGCCTGGCACGCCTGGGTGGGCATGCGCGACATCTGGATGGACTACGTCAAGCCCGTGGGCGTGCGGCTTTGCTTGCAGGTCCTGACCATCGTCTGGCTGCTGGGATGTACCGCCTGGGCCGTTCAGGTCCTGTGGCGTCTTTGAGGAATTGAGACACATGTCAACGGCAAAACTATCGCGGCGCAAGTTCGACGTCGTCATCGTCGGCGCAGGCGGCTCGGGCATGCGCGCTTCGCTGCAACTGGCGCTGGCCGGCTTGAACGTGGCCGTGCTGAGCAAGGTCTTCCCCACGCGCAGCCACACCGTGGCAGCACAGGGCGGCATCGGCGCTTCCCTGGGCAACATGGCCGAGGACAACTGGCACTTCCACTTCTACGACACCGTCAAGGGCAGCGACTGGCTGGGTGACCAGGACGCCATCGAGTTCATGTGCCGCGAAGCACCCAAGGTGGTGTACGAGCTTGAACACTTCGGCATGCCCTTCGACCGCAACCCCGACGGCACCATCTACCAGCGCCCCTTTGGCGGCCACACCGCCAACTATGGCGAAAAGCCCGTGCAGCGCGCCTGCGCCGCGGCCGACCGCACCGGCCACGCCATGCTGCACACGCTGTACCAGCAGAACGTCAAGGCGCGCACCAACTTCTTCGTCGAGTGGATGGCGCTGGACCTGATCCGCGACGCCGCGGGCGACGTGCTGGGCGTGACCGCACTGGAGATGGAAACCGGCGAGGTGCACATCCTCGAGGCCAAGACCACGCTGTTCGCCACCGGCGGCGCCGGGCGCATTTACGCCGCCAGCACCAACGCCTTCATCAACACCGGCGATGGCCTGGGCATGGCCGCACGCGCTGGCGTGCCGCTGGAAGACATGGAGTTCTGGCAGTTCCACCCCACCGGCGTGCATAACGCGGGCGTGTTGCTGACCGAAGGCTGCCGCGGCGAAGGCGCGATTTTGCGCAATAGCGATGGCGAACGCTTCATGGAGCGTTACGCCCCCACGCTGAAAGACCTGGCGCCGCGCGACTTTGTTTCGCGCAGCATGGACCAGGAAATCAAGGAAGGGCGCGGCTGTGGGCCCAACAAGGACTACATCAACCTGGACATGACGCACCTGGGCGCAGACACCATCATGAAGCGCGTGCCCAGCGTGTTCGAGATCGGCCACAACTTCGCCAACGTCGACATCACCAAAGAACCGATCCCGGTGGTGCCCACCATCCACTACCAGATGGGCGGCATCCCGACCAACATCCATGGCCAGGTGGTCGCCCCGAGCAACGGCAACCCGAACGCCGTGGTCAACGGCTTCTACGCCGTGGGCGAATGCGCCTGTGTCAGCGTGCACGGCGCCAACCGGCTGGGCACCAATTCGCTGCTCGACCTGCTGGTCTTCGGCCGCGCCGCGGGCAACCACATCGCGGACAGCTTCAAGCAGGCCGACAAGGCGCACAAGCCGTTGCCGGCCGATGCCGCCGAGCAGTCGCTGGCGCGTCTGGCGCGCTTGAATGACAGCACCGACGGCGAATACGCACAAGACGTCGCGAACGACCTGCGCGACGTGATGCAGAAGTACGCCGGCGTCTTCCGCACGCAAGCCACCATGGACCAGGGCGTGGCCGAGGTCAAGGCCGTCGCCGAACGGGTCAAGCGCATCGGCTTGAAGGACAAGAGTCAGGTCTTCAACACCGCACGCATCGAAGCGCTGGAGGTCGACAACCTGATCGAAAGCGCGCTGGCCACCATGGTCTCGGCGGCAGCCCGCCATGAAAGCCGCGGTGCGCACTCGGTCGACGACTACCCCGACACGCCGCAGTTCCCCAACGGCCGCAACGACCCCGAGTGGATGAAGCACACGCTGTGGTACTCCGAAGGCAACCGGCTGGACTACAAGCCGGTGAACCTGACACCGCTGACGGTCGAATCGATCCCGCCCAAGGTCCGCACTTTCTGAGCACCGAGTCCATGACGCTACGCACCTTTCAGATCTACCGCTACGACCCCGAAGGCGAGGCCAAGCCGCGCATGCAGACGCTGCAGGTCGAACTCGACGGCAGCGAGCGCATGTTGCTCGACGCGCTGGGCAAGCTCAAGGCCGTGGACCCCACGCTGAGCTTTCGCCGCAGCTGCCGTGAAGGCGTGTGTGGGTCTGATGCGATGAACATCAACGGCAAAAACGGCCTGGCCTGCCTGACCAACATGCTCACGCTGCCGGGCACCATCGTGCTCAAGCCCCTGCCCGGTCTGCCGGTGGTGCGCGACCTCATCGTCGACATGACGCTGTTCTTCAAGCAGTACCACTCGATCAAACCCTACCTGGTCAACGAGACGCAGCCGCCTGAAAAAGAGCGCCTGCAAAGCCCGGAAGAACGCGACGAGTTGAACGGCCTGTACGAGTGCATCCTGTGCGCCGCCTGCTCCACCGCCTGCCCCAGCTTCTGGTGGAACCCGGACAAGTTCGTTGGCCCCGCGGGCTTGCTGCAGGCCTACCGCTTCATCGCCGACAGCCGCGACCAGGACACAGCGGGCCGCCTGGACAACCTCGAAGACCCGTACCGCCTGTTCCGTTGCCACACCATCATGAATTGCGTGGATGTGTGCCCGAAGGGCCTGAACCCGACCAAGGCCATCGGCAAGATCAAGGAACTGATGGTGCGCAGGGCTGTATGAACGACAAGCTGGATGAGAGGGGCTTGAGCAAGCTGCGTTGGCGCTGCCGCCGCGGCCTGCTGGAAAACGACCTCTACAACGAGCGCTTCTTTCGCCAGCACGAAGA
>JANOLY010000007.1:0-1716 GCA_031420055.1 Burkholderiales bacterium
GAGGCCGAGAACAGCGACTTGTTCGACGTACTGGCCTACGTGGCCTTCGCGGCCGAGCCGGTGAGCCGGACTGAGCGTGCGGCGGCGGTCCATGCTGCGGCAGCGGCAGAGTTCACCGACAAGCAGCAGGCTTTCGTCGACTTCGTGCTGGCGCAGTATGTCAAGCAGGGCGTAGGCGAGCTCGACGAGGACAAGCTTGCGCCGTTGTTGCAGCTCAAGTACCGAGCGCTGAACGACGCCTTCGAGGAACTGGGGCGGCCAGAGCAGATACGGCAGGTGTTCGTGGGGTTCCAGAGGCACCTGTACCAGCGGCAGGCTTTGCGGGGCGCAGGGTGAACATTGCGGCGGTCCGAACAGGGCGCCCTTCAATGGTTTGAAGGGCCGCGGAAATACGTTTATGGCCTACGTGTTGATGATTGACGACAACTTCCACCACGGCGACACCTCCGAGCGATACCGCTACGGCGAATTCGTCGATGCCGGAGCAGCGGTCGAGCATTGCCGCAGGATCGTGGACGAGTACCTGCAGTCGGCATACAAGCAGGGGATGTCCGCGAGCGATCTTTGGGAGAGCTACACGATGTTCGGCGACGATCCTTTCATCCTGAACGTCGACGTGGCGCCGGTCAATTTCAGCGCGTGGGACTACGCGCAGGAACGCTGCGCACAGATGTGTCGCGAACCTGGTTGACGGTCAGGTCCGTCAGGACCCCGCTTGAAGCACGGACGATCCTTCTGCCTCGGTTCTTCGCATCGCCCTGGAGCATGGCGCGAACGAGGACGAAGCGCGGGCCGGGCCATGGCCCACGCCTATCCCGCCCGGGCGGTCAGCTGATCGATGTGGCCCGCGCGCATGAGCCGCGCCACCCCGCTGGCGACTGGACCGCCACACCCTGGTCGATCTGCTCGGCGCGCACACGCGGCATGCCGTAGGTCGCGTCCGACGCGGCATGAACGGCCCGAATGCGCTCGCTCAGCACCGCGTTATCGATTTCGCGCCCCGACGGTGCCCGCTCGCGCCAGCAAACGCGCCCGATCAGAGAAGCAGGCATTTATCAGGTTGGCTTCTTTGCCATCGCAAACAATACAGCCCCGGATCCGGCGATGAGGGCTAGCAGCGTGAACCCTGTACGGTAGTTGCCGGTCAGGTCTGAGAGTCCGCCCGCGACCATTGGCCCAGCCACCTGTCCGATAGAGATGATGAATGCGGACAGGCCCATGATCATCCCAATGGCCTGTAACCCGAAATAATCTGCCCGGATGGCCTGCATGAACGGCCCGCGTAATCCCCAGGCTGCGCCATGCAGAACGGCGAATCCGCCAAGCCAAAGCGGGTGGCTTGCGTACGTGAGCATCAGTAATCCCGCCATGTGGGCAAGCATGCACCCAGCGGCGACATAGTGTTTTTCCCAGCGGTCTCCAATGGCGATGCCCGCGAATACTCCAGCGACCTGCGATGCAGTCATGATCGTGATGACAATTGAGGCTTGTCCCACGCTGTATCCTAGACCTTCCTTCATGTGGGAAATGGCATGCACATTCACCGCTGTGACGACGAGCAGCGCGAGCGCATGCCCAATGGCCAACAACCAGAATGCCTGTGTCCGGATCGCCTGTGCGGCCGTGAAATGATTCGTAGGGAGCGCGCTCGTGCCAGGAGGGGAAGCATCCGCTTCTGCAGCGATGCCGTCCGGCCTTTCGCCGATGTCGCTGGGG
>JANOLY010000008.1:0-1706 GCA_031420055.1 Burkholderiales bacterium
CCACCGTCGGTTACCGGCGCCTGCTGCTCGCAGGGCTCGGTCTCGGTGCCGTTGTATCGGCGCTGCAAGCCATGCTCCCCCCCTTCCCGCTGCTGCTGGCGAGCCGGATGCTGGAGGGCGCGTCGCACCTCGCCGTGGTCGTCGCCGCACCGACCCTGATCGCGGCCAGTTGCGCGCCGGCGCACCGTTCGATCGTGATGGGCCTGTGGAGCACCTTTGTAGGCGTCGCGTTCGCGATCACGGCAGCGGTCGGCGGGCCGATCATGGCCCGGCTCGGGCTGGAGGGCCTGCTGATGGCGCATGCGGTCGGCATGGCGCTGCTGGCCGTCGCGGCCTGGCTGGCGCTGCGCCACGACCGCGCGATAGCGCCTCCCGGCCCGCTGCCCGGGTTGCGCCAATTGCTCTACCAGCATGCCGAGGTCTACCGGGTATTCGACACTGCTCTGCCGGGGCTGTGCTTCCTTTGCTACACGGCGACGGCAGTGGCGCTGCTGACCTACATTCCGCCATGGGCCGGTCCAGACCAGTCCTGGCTGGCCGTGGTGCTGCCGTTGATGGTGATTGCCGGCAACTTCAGCGCCGGTTGGCTGGTGCAGCACTGGTTCGCCCCGCTGTTATTGGCGCGCCTGGCGTTCGGCGCAGTGGGTATCAGCGCCGTGCTGATGGGCTGGAGCCACGCCACTGGCGGCAGTATCGCCGCCGCCGCCCTGGCGCTGATGTTTTGCGGCGGTGTTTCGGGTGGGTCGGCTTTTGCGCTGATTCCTGCCTTGTGCCGCACCAGCGCCTTGCAGGCGCGTGCCAACGGCGCCGCGGCCCAGCTGGGCAACCTGGGATCGAGCAGCGGGCCACCGTTGCTGGCGGCCGCGATGGTCCCGTTCGGCTTGTCCGGCGTGGTGGTGCCGGTGCTGCTGTTCGCACTGCTGGGGGTGGCGCTGGCCACGTGGGCGGCGCGGCATCATGCGGCACGCTGACGCAGCCGTACGCAGTTCAGTCGCCGGCCGCGACACCACCAGCGCCGGGCCGGTTCTCGATGACCACCGTCTGGCCCAGCGATTCACCGCGCTTGTGCGCCACGGTGCGCGCGATCAGCCGCGCAGCGTCT
The DNA here is from genome assembly GCA_031420055.1 of Burkholderiales bacterium. Classification (GTDB taxonomy): domain Bacteria; phylum Pseudomonadota; class Gammaproteobacteria; order Burkholderiales; family Burkholderiaceae_C; genus Rubrivivax. The sequence continues at coordinate 1,103 of JANOLY010000008.1, forward strand.
GATTGAAAAACGCCAGCGTGCGCTCCCAGGCCAGCTTGGCAGCCGGCGCGTCGAAACGCGGCGTGGTGTCGTTATTGAAACCGTGCTGGGTGCCGGCGTACAGGTGCGCGGTGTAACGGGCGCCCGCCGCCTTGAGAGCCGCCTCGTACGCCGGCCACGCCGCATTGATGCGTTCGTCGACAGCGGCAAAATGGATCAGCAGGGAGGCCTTGGCCTTGGCTGCATCCTCCGCCGCCGGGTGATTGCCATAAAACGGTACGCCGGCCCCCATATCGGGCAGGCGGGTGGACAGAAAATGCACCACGCCGCCGCCATAACAAAAACCCACCGACCCGTATTTTCCGCTGCACTCGGGCCGCTCCTTGAGCAGCCGGGCCGCAGCCAGGAAATCTTCGCGCGTCTTGGCCTGGTCGAGTTTGGAGAACAACTCGCGCGCCTTGTCTTCATCCCCGGGGTACCCGCCCAGAGGCGTCAACGCATCCGGCGCGAAGGCGATGAAGTTGTCCAGCGCCAGTCGGCGGGTGATGTCTTCGATGTGCGGGTTGAGGCCACGGTTTTCATGCACCACCAGCACGCCGGGTAACTTTCCAGTGGCGTTGGTAGG
>JANOLY010000009.1:0-8814 GCA_031420055.1 Burkholderiales bacterium
CACCGCGCTCGAAGCCGCGTGTATGCATTTGCAGTCGGCGCGGCCGACCGCCGTGAATCTGGCCTGGGCGCTGCAACGCATGAAGCGGCTGTTGCTGGCGCTGCCGCCAGAACAACGTCGTGACGCTGCCTGGGACGCGGCTGACGCGCTGGCCGAAGAGGACGTGCAGGTCAACGCCGCCATCGGCCGCCATGGCCTGCCGCTGCTGCAGGCTGTCGCCGCGCAGCGCCCTGGCCCGGTGAACGTGCTCACGCACTGCAATGCCGGCTGGCTGGCCACGGTGGGCTGGGGTACGGCCACCTCGCCCATCTACCAGGCCCACGCGGCGGGCCTGGCCGTGCACGTGTGGGTGGACGAGACCCGGCCGCGCAACCAGGGCGCCAGCCTCACGGCCTGGGAGCTGGCCCAGGCCGGCGTGCCGCACACGGTGATTGCCGACAACGCCGGCGGCCACCTGATGCAGCACGGCCGGGTCGACCTCGTCATCGTCGGCTGCGACCGCGTCACGGCGCGCGGCGACGTGTGCAACAAGATCGGCACCTACCTGAAGGCGCTGGCGGCGCGCGACAACGGCGTACCGTTCTATGTCGCCATGCCCACGTCCACGCTGGACCTGGCCTTGGGCGATGGCCTGCGCGAGATCGAAATCGAAGAGCGCAGCGGCCGTGAGCTGACGCATGTGTGCGGCCGCGCTGCCAGCGGTGACGTGGTCGAGGTGCAGCTCACGCCCGACGGCTCACCCGCCGCCAACCCGGCCTTTGACGTGACGCCGGCGCGTCTGGTCACGGCGCTGATCACCGAGCACGGCCTTGTCGCCGCCGACGAGTCCGCCTTGCGCGGCTTGATGTCGTCCGCGTCGCCATGAGCAGCGAAGAAACCCTGTTGCGCGAACAGGCCGTGGCGGCGGTGCGACGGCTGGACGCGCTGGGCATGAACCGCGGCAGCACCGGCAACCTCAGCCAACGCTGGGCGCATGACGGGCAGCCGGGCATGCTCATCACGCCCACCGGCATGGGCGCTGACGACCTGCAAGCCGCCGACCTGGTTTGGCAGGGCGAAGACGGCCAGCAGCACGGGCTGTGGCAACCGTCGTCGGAGTGGCACTTCCACCAGGCCATCTACCGCGCCCGGCCCGACCTGCACGCTGTCGTGCACAGCCACTCGGTGCATGCCACGGCGCTGGCCTGCCTGCGCCGCGGTCTGCCGCCCTTTCACTACATGGTGGCGGTGGCGGGTGGTGACTCGGTGCCGTTGACGCCGTACTTCATCTTCGGCAGCCAGGCCTTGTCGGCCGCTGTGGCCCAGGCGATGCGCGACCGCGACGCCTGCCTGATGTCCAACCACGGCCTGGTGGCGGCTGGCGCCACGCTGGCCCGGGCCATGAAGGTGGCGCAGGAGGTCGAGTCGCTGTGCGAGGTCTACCTGAAGGCGCTGGCGGTGGGCGAGCCGGCCTTGCTGAGCGCGGCCGAGATGGCCGAGGTGCTGAAGAAGTTCAACAGCTACGGGCGCACACTGCGCGCCGGTTGAGTAGCGGCTGGTGGTGCCGCGGCGCGAAGCCCGAGCAGCCGCCGTGTCGATCTGCCCAGGAACGACCAACACGCACGCATGAACGGCTGCCAGTCGTGGCGATGCAGGTAGGTGAAGACTTGCCGCTTGCCCAGTGGTCGGGTTGACAGGGTCGCGCAGACCAAGCCGGCGTAGGCCAACGGCGCACGCTCGGTGTCGTACCAGACGCAGTCCAGCAGCCGGTCTGGTCGCACCACGGTTTGCCCGCTGGCGAGTTGAAACTCCATCAGCGGGAGGTTGAAGCCCGCGTCGATGAACAGGGCGGCCCAGAAATCAGTCCGGCCGACCGTGGGCTCGATGACCCAGTAACGGCCCGCCTCATCCAGCTTCAGCTCCAGCGAAGCCGGGCCCGACAGGCCGGTGCCAGCGAAAAATCGATGCGCGATGTCCATGGCCGCGTCGGCATGCGCTGTCTCGGCCACCGTGGTCTGCCCCATGGCCGGCGGAAACGACGCCAGCTTGCGCCCCACCGCCGCGTGCAGTGCCTGGCCGTCTTGCAGCATCAGGGCCACGAAGTACAGGCTGCGGTCGTCGCCAGCGATGTAGTCCTGGGCCAGGATGGGCAGGTCGGACTGGTAGCGGTTGAGCAGGCGGTCTAGGTGCGCGGCATCGTCGGCGATGAGCGCCTTGAACGACGATAGCGGGCGCACCGGTTTGATGATCAGCGGGAAGCGCAGCCCAGCGGTACCGCGGGCGACCGCCGTGGCGGCGTGGAAGACCAGGCTGGCCGGGTAGTCAATACCGCGGTCGCGGCAGTAGGCCTCCAGTGCGTCCTTGTTCAGCAGTTTGAGTACCAGTTCCGCACAGGGGGCCCAGCTAACCAGGAAGTGGGGAGTTAGTGCGTTGAGGTGCTTGCCGATCAAGCGCACGTGGTCGTCGTTGATCGGAAACAGCACGACCTGGGCCTGGGCAGGCAGTTCTTTGCGCAGCGCCAACAGCTCAGGCAACAGGTTTTCAGCACTGAAGTCACGGACCTGGTGGACTTTATGCACGGCCGCCGTGCCCACACCGGGCAACTGCATGTCTTTCTCGACGGCCCGCACAGGCACGCCGGCCGCTGCAAGCGCCCGCGCCACCGCCAAACCGTGGCTGCAGAGCCCGAGAACGACGGCGACAAAGGTATCTGTGGTCTGGAGCATGCGTGTAGGGGTGCCTGGACTCGCAGACCACACTGGGACGTGCAGCGTTGAACGCCAGGACGGCGTGACTCCCTCACTATCGGCTTGCCGCCCGGGCCTTTGAAGGCTGGGGCAGTTGCGCCGACCGCGAAGACGGGTACTTGTTGGCGGTCGTGGCAGGCATCGGCCCGGCGCAGGTCGCTGGTGCGCCGGCAGCCGCAGCGCGGACGGCGGGCGTGTCGCAAGCCATGACCGGCCTCGAGGGCGGCCCGCTTTGTGGTTCAGTCCTCGAACCCGAACGACAGCCCGGCCCGCGCCTGCAGTCGGCGCACCAGCGCCAGGCCCATGGCCGAGGCCGGTGTCCACAGGCCGCCGGGCGTGGCCTGGTGGTTGATGTCGTGCGTCAGTGCAAACGGGTCGGGAATCGTGCGCGCCAGCGTGGGGTCGCGGCCCATGGCTTGCAGCTTGGCCAGGCTGCGCCCGGCCAGCGCCCAGCGCAGTGGGCCGCCCACGCCCTGGGTGGCCAGCAGGTACTCGGCCACCAGGCGGCCGGTGAAGCCGGTGGCACCGAAGATGACGATGTCCAAGGGCTTGTTTATCGGGTCTTCGCGGAGGCCTTCTCGGTGACACTCGGGGCGGCCTTCTCGGGCCAGGTGGCCAGCAACAGCCCGGCCAGGGCCAGCGCAAAGGCGGCAGCGTGGGCGGCGCTGAAGTGCTCGCCCAGCACGGCCACGCCCACTGCCGCCGTGCTCACCGGCAGCAGCACGGTGAACACCCCCGCCTGCGACGACGGCACATGGCGCAGGCCCTGCATCCACAGCCACACGGTCACCATGCTGGCGGCGATGGCGTAGAACAGCAGCAGGGCCCAAACAGGCAGGGCTACGCTGCTGAAGTCGAAGTCCCAGGCCTGCCACAGCCCGAAAGGCGTGACCAGCGCCAGGCCCCACAGGTTGATCAGCGCACTGATGCGCCGCGGTGACACATGGCCGGTGAGCCGCTTGCCTATCACCACATAGCTGGCCTCACACATCACCGCGCACAACAGCAGCGCGTAGCCCCAAGGTGATGCGGCGGCGGTGTTGACATCGCCCCCGCGGGCCAGCGCCAGCAGTGCGATGCCCAGTGCGGCGCAGGCGATGGCGCCCATAACGCGCGGCCGAATGCGTTCACGCAGAAACACGCGCGACAGCACCGCCACCGCCGCAGGCATGGCCGCCAGGGTGACGCCTGCGGCCAATGCCGAGGTCAGCATCAGGCCGTAGAGCATGCAGATGCTGAAGAGAAAGTTGCCGAGAAAACTCTCCCAGAACAGCAGCCAGCGGTCGTGCCGCGTCAACGGGGCTTCACCCGGCGAGCGCCGCACCCAGTGCGCCATGGCGACCGCAGCGATGCCAAAGCGCAGCCAGGCCAGCAGCAGCACGGGGAACGCGGCCACCAGCAGCTTGGACAAGCCCACGTAACTGCCCACCAGCGCCATGCTGCTGGCCAGGCAGAGGTAGGCGCGCCAGGGCGTGGCGCTCACGCGGGGTCTATGCGCAACCAGGTGGTCTTCAGCTCGGTGTACTTGTCCAAGGCGTGGAGCGATTTGTCGCGCCCGTTGCCGCTTTGTTTGTAGCCGCCAAAGGGCACGGTGAGATCGTCTTCGTCGTACTGGTTGACGTGGACGGTGCCGGCACGCAGCGCACGCGCCACGCGGTGGGCGCGGTTGAGGTTGTCGGTCCACACGCTGGCTTGCAGGCCGTAGGGGCTGTCGTTGGCGATAGCGATGGCTTGGGCCTCGGTCTTGAAGCGGATGATGCCCATCACCGGGCCGAAGATTTCTTCGCGGGCGATCTTCATGCCGTTGTGCACGCCGTCGAACACCGTGGGCTCAACAAAGTAGCCGCCGCTGTCCAGCCGCGCCTGGCCGCCACCCGCCAGGCAGCGCGCGCCTTCGGCTTTGCCGGCTTGGATGTAGCCCATGACCGTGCTGAGCTGGATGTCGTCGACCAGCGCGCCCATCACGGTGGTGGGGTCCAGCGGGTCGGCCGGGGCATAACGCGCGGCTTGCTTGGTGACGATGTCGGCAAACTCATCGGCCACGCTTTCATGCACCAGCACGCGCGAGGGTGCGTTGCAGCTTTCACCTTGGTTGAAGAACATCGAGCCGGCCACCGTTTTGGCAGCGCGCGCGACGTTGGCAAAGTCGTCGAAGACCACAAAGGCCGACTTGCCGCCGAGTTCGTTGTACACGCGCTTGAGGTTGGATCGGCCCGCGTAGTCCAGCATGCGCCTGCCCGTGCGGGTGGAGCCGGTGAAGCCGATGGCGTCCACGTCCATGTGCAGCGCCAGCGCTTCGCCGGCTTCGTGGCCCAAGCCGGGCACCACGTTGAACACGCCGGGTGGCAGGCCAGCCTCAACCGCCAGTTCAGCCAAACGCAGCGCTGTCAGCGGGCTTTTTTCGCTGGGCTTGAGCACCACAGAGTTGCCCGCCGCCAGCGCCGGCCCCAGCTTCCACGCGGCCATGATCATGGGGTAGTTCCAGGGCACGATCACGCCCACCACGCCCATCGGTTCGCGCGTGATGAGCGCCAGCGCGTTGGCCGCCGTGGGCGCGATCTCGTCGTAAATCTTGTCCACCGCTTCGGCGTACCAGGCGATGCAGCGCGCCGCGCTGGGCACGTCCACGGCCAGCGAATACTGGATGGGCTTGCCCATGTCCAGCGTTTCCAGCAGGGCCAACTCGTCGCGGGCGGCCAGGATTTTGTCGGCAAACTTGAGCAGGATTTTCTTGCGCACGGCGGGCGGCTTGCCGGCCCAGCGGGCGTCGTCGAAAGCCGTGCGCGCGCTGGCGACTGCGGCATCGACATCGGCCTGCGCGCCGCGCGCCACCGCGCCGAGCAGTCGGCCGTCGATGGGCGAGCGGCATTCGAAGGTGGCGCCGCTGGCGGCGTCACGGCGCTGGCCTTCGATGACGGCGCGGCCGTCGATGCGCAGTGCCTGGGCGCGTTCGTGCCAGTTCGGGGCGGTTGCAGGTGCTGTGCTCATGGGCGCCTTAGAAGCTGACGACGACGGAGGCGCCGAACAAGGTGTTGGATTTGCTGAACAAGCCGTTGCGTACGACCTCGAACACCGGCTGGTCGGCGCTGTCGCGGCGCAGTTCGAGCTTGAACACGGTGCCCTCGTCGAACAGGTAGTTCAGGCCGGCGCTCAAGGCGTAGCGGTTGGCGCCCACGGCCTCGCCCTTGGCGTAGTCGCCGTTGGCTTTCAAGCCGCGGCCTATGCCGTTGACGGGGTCGTCAAAGCTGTAGCCGAGCAGGCCACCACCGTTGCTGTCGTTCTTCAGGTAGTCGCCGCGCAGCACCGCTTCCAGGCGGGGCGTGATCTTGTAGGCGGCCAGGGCCGACACGCCCACCCAGCGTGCGTCGCGCAGCACGCCGTCGCTGTTGAAGATGGCCGCTCGCTGCTGCTGGCCGGCGCTGATCTGGCCGAACAGCGACCAGTCGCCGCGGATGAAGTAGGCGTCGGCCTCGATCAGGTGCACGGCCGTGCCCTTGCCTGCCCCTGCGTAGCCTTGCACGTTGCCGTTGGCGTCTGTCCAGATGCCGTCGTTGGCCGCGAAGTTGGTGGCCTTGCCGTGCAGGCCGCTGAAGCCGAAGCCGCTGAACTCGCCCTTGGAATAGTCAACGCGGTAGATGAAGGCCGGCGCGCTGTTGCCCTTGGGCAGGCGCGCGCTGTTCATGTTGGCCACCCCCGCGCGCATCCACCACTTGCCGCGGGTCACGTCGAGCACCGCGCCGGTGTAGGCGGTGGGTGCGGTGGTGTCGAACAGCAGGTTGTGGGTGATCAGCTTGTTGCCGTTGGGCAGGGTCAGCTCGTAGCCGGTCCAGTCGGGAATCTGGCCCAGCCACAAACGCGTTTTCAGGTCGCTGAGCGGGATAGACACCGAGGCTTCGTGCACGATGGAGCCGCCGTTGAACAAGGCGCCGGTGCCGCGCTCGGGGGCCAATGTCAGCCGCCAGCGGGCGCCGCTTTCGGTTTCTTTCTGCACGTCGAGCACGGCCATGCCGAAGTACGAGTTGTCGTAGCTGTAGCGCGCGCCGCCGTTGTTCAGGAAGACGAATGAGCCGTTGTTCTGGTTGCGGTTGTAGATGTAGCTGGGATCGATCTGGCCGCTGATCTTCAAGCCCTTGAAACCCTGGTCGGCGAAGTTGTCCTGCAGCGCCTCGGCCTTGATGGTGACGCGGTTGAGTTCGCGCACCTGCTCGGGCGTCATGCCCCATTGGCCAGGGGCTGGCGCGGGCGGCGTTTGCACCCGCCGTTCCAGCTCGGCTACACGGTCGCGCAGGGCCCGCAACTCCTTGAGCAACTCTTCGTTGCCCTGTGCGGCCACGGGAAGTGCCGTGGCGAGTGCGATGACAAGGGCGGTTGGTGTGGCGAGTCTCATGGGCGGGTTCCTTGTGCAGGGAGCAGGGAGCAGGGAGCAGGCATTGCAATGGTCGGGTGCCGGGCGATCAATGCCGCGCTGCGGCCATCTCGCGGCTGCGGCGGCGTTCGTTGTGGGCGATGAAGTAACTGGCCGCGATGACGCCCACGGCCACCACCGCGATGGTGATGGTGGCCACGGCGTTCACACTCGGGTTCAGGCCCAGCCGGGCGCGCGAGAAGATCACCAAGGGCATGGTGGTCGAGCCCGGGCCCGAGAGAAAGGCCGACAGCACGACATCGTCCAGCGAGATGGTGAAGGTCAGCAGCCAGGCTGACAGCAGCGACTGCGCAATCATCGGCAGCGTCACCAGCCAGAACACCTGGTAGGGCCGCGCGCCCAGGTCCATGGCGGCTTCTTCGAGCTGGGGGTTCAGGTCTTGCAAGCGCGACTGCACGACGACGGCCGCGTAGGCGGTGCCCAGCAAAATGTGGCCGAGCAGGATGGTGCCCATGCCGCGCTCGGGGAAGCCCCAACCGAAGGCCGACTGAGTCGCGCGCTGCACGCTGACCAGCATCAACAGCAGCGACAGGCCCACCACCACCTCGGGCATCACCAGCGGCGCGTTGGCCATGCCCGAGAACAGCGTGCGCCCGGTGAAGCGCTTGTACTTCACCAGGGCAAAGGCCGTCAGCGTGCCCAGCACCACCGAGCCGCAGGCGGTGAAGAAGGCAATTTTCAGGCTCAGCCACAGGCCGGCCAGCAGTTCCTGGTCGCTGGCCAGTTGCGTGTACCAGCGCAGCGTGAAGCCGCGCCACACATTGGGCAGCGGTGAATCGTTGAACGAATACACCACCAGCGCCACGATGGGCAGGTACAGGAACACGAAGCCCGCCGCCAGCCAGCCGCGTCCGAACCAGGGGTTGGAGCGCACGGTCATGACTGCGACCTCCGCTGGGCCGTCCCAAGGAGGGCGCGCGCCCCCTTGGGGGGCCGCGAGCATAGCGAGCTTGGGGGCATCATTTCTTTTCTTGCGATTCAGCCTGGTACTTGTTGAAGATGGCCAGCGGCACGATGACCAGCAACACCATCACTACCGCCACCGCAGACGCCATGGGCCAGTCGTTGTTGGAGAAAAACTCGTCCCACAGCACGCGGCCGATCATCAGCGTCTCGGGGCCGCCCAGCAGTTCGGGAATGACGAACTCGCCCACGCAAGGGATGAACACCAGCATCGAGCCGGCGATGATGCCGGCCTTGGACAGCGGCACCGTGACCTTCCAGAAGCCCACCCAGGGCGTGGCGCCCAGGTCGGCTGCGGCCTCGAGCAAGCGCAGGTCCATCTTCACCAGGTTGGCGTACAGCGGCAAGATCATGAAGGGCAGGTAGGTGTAGGTCATGCCCAGCACCAGCGAGAACGGTGTGTGCAGCAGCTTGCCCGGGGTGGTGATGAGACCCAGCTCGAACAACACCTGGTCCAGGCCCAGATTGATGAGCGCGTCGGCCACCCAGCCATGCTCGGCCAGCAGGCCGCGCCAGGCGTACACGCGCAGCAGAAACGATGTCCAGAAGGGCAGCATCACCAGCATCAGCAATACCGGCTGCCAACGGGCCTGGGCGCGCGCCATGAAGTAGGCAAAGGGGTAGCCGATGAACAAGCACAGCGCGGTGGTGGCCGCGGCGTACTGCAGGCTGGCGATGTAGGTCTTGAAGTACAGCGCG
>JANOLY010000010.1:0-1911 GCA_031420055.1 Burkholderiales bacterium
CGCGCTGGACGCGGCGGTGACGACCTACTTCTGAGGGCAGGCTCCAGACCTGCGCCCACGCTCCGTCCCTCCCTCCTGCCCATGGCCATCCACCTCGACAACTACCAGGCGCTTCTGGCGGACCTGCCGCACGCTGCGCAAGACGTTCTGCGCGCGGCCTGGAACGATGCCGCCCGGGTGTTTTCAACGCGCGGGCTGGACAACTACCTGCGCGGCGCGCTGGCTTTGCAGCAGCTGGGGCGCGGCGAAGAACTGGTGCTGGGGTTCATCCAACGCATGCCCGAGGTGGCGCGCGCGATCGGCGAAGACGTGCTGCCGGAGATGGTCAAGTTCTTGCTCGGCATGGCGTCCAAGACCTCGGGGGCGGTGCTTGCGCTGATCGTCGGTACGGCGCCGCTGGCGGCCAGTCGGCTGGCCGACGAAAGCGTCTTCCGCCAGTACCTCAACGTGCTGTCCATCGTGCTCGCGCAGGCGCCGCGCGGCCTGCGGCCGATGCTCGAGAACCTGGACCGTCTGCTGACGCAGCTGACGCTGGGCGGCCTGCGCCGCTGGGTGATGTGGGGCGCGCAGGCCTACAAGGCCGACTTCGACGGCCAGCAGCGCTACTTTTCGCTGCAAAGCAGCGACGCCCTGGCGGTGCTGCAGCAAGAGCGCAGGGGCACGCTGTTGGTGGATGTGCAGCGGCGCCTGAACATCTACCTGCGCGCGCTGTGGGGGCGCGACTTCTTCATGCGCCCCACCGCGGGCGACTACGAGGCCCGCGAGGGCCTCAAGCCCTACATCGAGCGCTACGTGATCCACCTGGCCGACGCCTACGACGACCACCGCCCGCAAGACGCCGAGACGCCACCGCAGCAGGTCGTGCCCGGTGCCGAGCTGTACCGCGCGGTGGTCAACCACTGCGCGGCGCATCTCGTGTTCACCGCCGCGCCGCTGTCGCCGCAAACGTTGAACCCGACCCAAAAGGCGGTCATCGAAGTGCTGGAAGACGCCCGCGTGGAGACGCTGGCTTGCCGCCAGTTTCCCAACATGCGTGCGGCCTGGCTGGCGCTTCATCCGGCGCCCGATTACAGCCAACCGCAGACCGTAGGCGACCTGCTCAACCGCCTGGCGCGCGCCCTGCTGGACTCGGCCTCGTCCGACCCCGATGCGTGGGTGCAGCAAGGCGTAGCGCTGTTTCAGGCGGAGACCGACCTGTCGAGCAACCAGACCAGCTGGAACATCGGCCTGACACTGGCCCACAGCCTGGCCGAGCTCCAGGCGCAGTCGCCGTGGCCCGAGTTCAACCCCCGCACCGACGGCCTGCGCGCGCCCTACCGCGACGACAACCGCACCGTCTGGGCGTCCGAGGCCTACGACCTGGACGCAGCTCTGCAAGCCACCTGGGCGCCACGCCAGGTGCGCAAGAAGGTCAGCGTGATGGAGATGGTCAACGAGGTCAACAACGAATTCGCCGGCGACGACGCCGAAGAAATCTGGGTCTTGCCGAGCGAGTTCTACCTCGACCAGGAAGGCGTCAGCATCAATGCCCTGGAAGGCCGCGAACCGGTGGCCGACCCCGTGCACTACGCCGAATGGGACTATCAGATCCAGCTCATGCGGCCGAGCTGGGTGACGGTGCTCGAGCGCCGCCCGCCACCGGGCGACCCGGCGCTGATCGACAAGATCATCGACGACAACAAGCCGGTGATCGCGCGCCTGAAGTACCTGATCGAATCGATGATGCCCCAGGGCGTGCAGCGCATCCGCCGCGTCGAGGACGGCGACGATCTCGACATCAACGCGGCCATCCGCGCCATGGTCGACCTGCGCATGGGCCAGCAGCCCGACACCCGCATCATGATGCGCAACCAGCGCAGCCTGCGCGACCTGTCGGTGCTGGTGCTGCTGGACATGTCGGAGTCTTCCAAC
>JANOLY010000011.1:0-2959 GCA_031420055.1 Burkholderiales bacterium
GTAGCCCTGCACCGCCGAGCCCAGCTTTTCGATCACGCCAACCGGCTCGTGGCCGATGGTCAGGCCCTTGGCGACTGGGTACTCGCCCTTGAGGATGTGCACATCGGTGCCGCAAATGGTGGTGGTCGTGATGCGCACCAGCGCGTCGAGCGGGCCGATGTCGGGCATGGGTTTGTCGTCGAGCACGATGCGCCCGGGTTCAACAAAGATGGCTGCTTTCATCATGGGCATGTCGTCAGCTCCTGGTTTGCCGGGTTCGGCAGGGCCAGTCTGCGCCGCGTAAAAAAAGCCGCCTTGATGCAGGTCATGCCCGGCGCGGCGGGTCGCGCGAGCGGGGCGCCTTGCGGCACAGCGCAAAATGCCGGCATGAGCATCACGCATGTGGCCGTTGTCGACGACGAGCCCGACATCACCCGGCTGCTGGCCACCTACCTGGTCGGCCATGGTTTTCGCGTCACACAACTGCACCGCGGTGCCGACTTGCTGGCCTTGATGGCCACCGACCCGCCGGCCCTGGTGTTGCTGGACCTGGGGCTGCCGGGCGAGGACGGCCTGGCCATCGCGCGGCAATTGCGCCAGGGCCCGGGCTGCGGGCTGCTGATCGTCAGCGGGCGCGGCGACCCGGTGGACAAGGTGGTGGGCCTGGAAATCGGCGCCGATGACTACATCACCAAGCCCTTCGACCTGCGTGAACTGGTGGCCCGCATGAAAGCCGTGGCGCGGCGCCTGGTGCCGCCACCAGCAGCGTCGGCGGTGGCTGCAGCGCCTGCGGCCAAGGGCAGGCAAGCCGACCTGTGGCACTTCGACGGTTGGTCGCTGGACCGTGCCGGCCGGCGCTTGCTCTCGGCTGCGGGCACCGAGGTCAGCCTCACCGGGGGCGAGTTCGACCTGCTGTGCGTGCTGGTGCAGCACGCCGGGCGTGTGCTGTCACGCGATTTCTTGCTCGAAGCCACCCGCGACCGCGAGGCGGCGCCTTTTGACCGCACCGTCGACGTTCAGATCGGCCGTCTGCGTCGCAAGCTGGGCGACGTGGCCGACCAGCCGCGCTTGATCAAGGCCGTTCGCGGCACCGGCTACATGCTGGTGGCCAGCGTGGCCCAGAACTGAGCATGGCAGACGCAGGCGGCCCAGGCGACAGCGTGACGGCCTCGCTGGAGATTTACCGTTCGCTGTTTGTGGCCTCGCCCGATGCGCTGCTGGTGGTGGACGCGCAAGGCGTGATCGTGCTGGCCAATCCACGGGCCGCGCAGCTGTTGGGCTACACCAACCAGGAACTGGCCGGGCTGAACGTGGATGCCCTGGTGCCGGCCGCCATCCGCCCGCGCCATGCGGCTTACCGCCATTCCTACGGCGAACAGCCGCGCGCCCGACCCATGGGCACGCAGATGGAGCTGGTGGCGCGCCACCGTGACGGCAGCGAGGTGATGGTGGAGATTGCGCTCAGCCCCTTGCACGACCACGGCTTGTCGTACGTGGTGGCCGCGGTGCGCGGCATCGACAGCTACCCGCGTGTGCAGCAGGCCTTGCGCCGGGCCAGCCACAGCGAATGCCTGTCGCAGATGGCGCGCCTGGCGGTTGACGAGCCCGACCTGCAGGTGATGCTGCAGCGGCTGCCGGGCGCGGTGGCCGACGTGCTGCGGGCCGACTCGGCCGCACTGCTGCTGCTCGAGCCCGGCAAGGCCGAGTTCCGTGTCGTCGGTGGCGCCAAATTGCTGCCCGGCGAGGACCTGGGCATGCGGGTGGCCCACATACCGAACTCGGTCGCGGGCTACGCGGTTCGGGCCGGTGTGGCCGTGAGCGTGCCGGACTTCGCCGTCGAAAGCCGCTTCGTGGTGCCGCCGCACTTTCACGAACACGGCCTGCGCAGTGGCCTGGCCATGCCGCTGGTCGATCGCGGTGAGGTGATGGGCGTGCTCATGCTGCGCTGGTGCCAGCCACGCCCCTTCATGGCCGACGAGTTGCAGTTCGTTGAATCGATCGCCAGCTTGCTGGCCACCCGGCTTCAGCGTGCCCACAGCGAAGAATCGCTGCAGCATGTGCAACGGCTGGAGACCGTGGGTCAGCTCAGTGGCGGCATCGCGCACGACTTCAACAACTTGCTCACCATCATCCAGGGCAACCTGCAGGTCTTGCAGGACCGGCCCGCCATTCAGGGCGACGAGTCGGCCGCCGAATGCCTGGCTGCGGCCCTGCGGGCCAGCCAGCGCGGCGCCGAGCTGACCCAGAAACTGCTGGCCTTTTCGCGCCGCCAGTCACTGAGCCCGCGGCTGCTGGACGTGTCTGCCTTGTTGCATGAACTGGCCGGCATGCTGCGCCGCACGCTGGACCGCGGCATCGACGTGCAGCTCAGCACCCAGGCGCTGCGCTGCGTGGCCGACCCGGCGCAGCTGGAGTCGGCTTTGCTGAATCTGGCGGTGAATGCGCGCGACGCCATGCCGGCCGGCGGCGTGCTGCGCCTGAGCTGCCAAGCGCTGCTGGAGCTGAGCGGTGATCTGGCCGCCGAGCTGGCGGCCGGTCTGGCCGAGGGCCGCCGCTACGCCGCTATCGAGATCAGCGACACCGGTGCAGGCATGTCGGCCGAGGTGATGGAGCGCGCCTTCGAGCCGTTTTTCACCACCAAGGAGCTGGGGCGCGGCACCGGCCTGGGGCTGAGCACGGTGTTTGGCTTTGTCAAGCAGTCGCTGGGCGCGGTGCGCCTGCGTTCGGTGCCTGGCCAGGGCACCACGGTGATGCTGGTGCTGCCCCGGATACCGACCGAAGTAGCGACCCCGGCCGTCACGACCGCAGTGGGTGGTGCGGCGGCGCCCGCGGACCCCGACCAAGGGCTGCCCGACGGGCTGCAGGTGCTGCTGGTGGAAGACCAGGACGAGGTGCGCCAGGTGGTGTCGCACACGCTGCGCACGCTGGGCTGTCGGGTGACCGAGATGGCAAGCGCCGAGCAGGCACTGGCCCACCTGGG
>JANOLY010000012.1:0-3616 GCA_031420055.1 Burkholderiales bacterium
CGATCTACAGCCATCCATCGCGCTACCTGGACGAGAAACTCACCGCGCTGCTGCCCCGCACCAAGGAGCTGGTCACGCTGGCTTTGATACGGCTCGCCGCAGAGGATCCGGCGCTGGCCGCCGCCGAGTTGGACAAGCTGCGCTGGAGGACGCAGCTGACACAGGAAGAACGCAGCTGGATCTGGGGCGTGATCGGCAAACGCGCCGCGCAACGCCTGTCTGACAGCGCCATGGGCTGGTTCGAGAACGGGCAGGACAAGTTCATGCACGAAGACCACCTGGTCTGGAAGGTGCGTGCGGCCTTGCGCGCCGGCATGTGGCCGCAGGTGCTGGAAGCCACCGGTGCAATGAACGAGCAGCAACGCCGCGATCCTGCATGGACGTACTGGCGCGCACGCGCCCTGCTGGCACCCGGGCGCAACGAGGCCGACCGCCAGGAGGCCGGGCGGCTGCTGGAGAGCATCGCCAGCGTGCGCGGCTTCTACGAGCAATTGGCACTGGAGGACCTCGGCCGCAAGATCGCCGTGCCCGACAAGCCCGCGCCTTCGACCGCCGACGAGAAAGAAGCTGCAAAGTCCAACGCCGGCCTGACCCGCGCGCTGCATGCCATCGCCATCGGCCTGCGCAGCGAAGGGGTGCGCGAATGGAACTACAGCACCAACCTGCACGACAAGGGCGGCATGGACGACCGTGCGCTGCTGGCCGCCGCCGACCGGGCCTGCCAGCGCGAAGTCTGGGACCGCTGCATCAACACCAGTGAGCGCACGCGTGGCGTGATCGATTTCGAGCAGCGCTTTCCCATGCCGCACCAGGCAGCGGTCGTCAAGCGCGCCGGCCAGATCGGCCTGGATCCGGCGTATGTGTACGGGCTGATCCGCCAGGAGAGCCGCTTCATCATGGACGCCCGGTCCTCCGTGGGCGCTTCCGGGCTGATGCAGGTGATGCCGGCGACCGCCAAATGGACCGCCAAGAAGATCGGCCTGACCAGCTTCACGCCCGGCCAGATCACCGATCGCGACACCAACATCGCCATCGGCACTGGCTATCTCAAGCTGGTGCTGGACGACTTCGCCGGCTCCCTGCCGCTGGCGGCTGCCGCCTACAACGCCGGGCCCGGGAGGCCGCGCAGCTGGCGCAACGGCCCGATCCTGGAGGCCGCGATCTGGGCCGAGAACGTGCCTTTTGCAGAAACCCGCGATTACGTCAAGAAAGTGCTCAGCAACACCACCAATTACGCCGCCATCCTCACCGGGCAGCCGCAATCCCTCAAGGCGCGCCTGGGCAGCATCGGGCCGCGCCTGGGGAATGCAGACGTCGAAAACAAGGAATTGCCCTGAACGGGTGAGGGTCAACGCATGATGAACAGAGTATTGGTCCTGGGCGGCACCGGCTTCGTCGGCCGCCACCTGTGCGAGAAAGCCGCCCAGCTGAACTGCCGCCTGACCGTGCCGACGCGCCAGCCGGACACCGGCAAGTCGGTGCTGCCGCTGCCCTGGGTGGATGTGGTGGTCGCCGACATCCACGACGAGGTGGTATTGACGCAACTGGTGCGCGGGCACGATGCGGTGGTCAACCTAGTGGCGATCCTGCACGGCAACGCGGACGCCTTCACGCATGTGCATGTGACGCTGCCACAAAAGCTGGTGCGGGCCTGTCAGGCCGCTGGTGTGCGCCGGGTGGTGCATGTGAGCGCGCTGGGCGCGGCGGCCGGCGCGCCGTCCATGTACCAGCGCAGCAAGGCGCAGGGCGAAGCCGTGCTGGTCGCCGGCGGCCTGGACCTGAGCATCCTGCGGCCCAGCGTCATCTTCGGCGCCGGCGACCAGTTCATGAACCTGTTCGCACGCCTGCAATCGTTGTTTCCTGTCATGCCGCTGGCCGGGGCGGACACGCGCTTCCAGCCGGTCTGGGTAGAAGACGTGGCGCAGGCGCTGGTGCAACTGCTGCTGCAGCCGCATGCGCCGCCGGTGCTGGAAGCGGTTGGCCCCGATGTCTTCACGCTCAGGCAACTGGTGCAGCTGGCGGGCCGCGTGTCCGGCCATGAACGCCTGGTGGTGGGCCTGCCGATGGCGCTCGCGCGCATCCAGGCCCGCATGATGGAACTGGCGCCCGGCATTCCCCTGATGAGCCGCGACAACCTGGATTCGATGCAGGTGGACAACGTCGCCACCCCCGGCATGCCAGGACTGCCGGCGATCGGCATCCAGCCCGGCGCGCTGGCCGCAATCGCGCCGAGCTTCCTGCAACCGGATGGCGGCGACCCGATGCTGAACCGGCGCCGCACCGCTGGCCGGTTCTAGGCGGACACAGGCTGGATCGCGTGGCAGCACCTCCGGGTATCGACGGCGACGCGTACCAGGCTGCGCAGACGCTGATCACGACGCGGCACAACGTGTCGGCCAAGCGCCTGGAGGGACCCGGGCCGTCCGGCGCAGAAGTCGAGGCCCTGCTGCGCCTGGGCGCAGCGGCGCCCGACCATGGCCAGCTCACCCCCTGGCGCTTCGTCACCATTCCGGTCGAACAGCGTCACCGGCTGGCCGAGGTCTTCGCGCTGGCCCTGCTCGACCGCGACCCGGCTGCGACGCCGGAGCAAGTCCAGGCCGCCCGGGACAAGGCCCACCGGGCGCCGCTGTTGCTGGTGGCCGTGGCCTGCCTCGGTCCGCGCGAGCCCGACACCCCGGCGCTGGAGCGCATGGTGTCGCTGGGCGCTGCCATCCAGAACATGCTGCTGGGGGCCCACGCCATGGGTTATGGCACCGGCCTGACCAGCGGGCAGGCCATGGCGTCGCAGCGCCTGAAGGTGCTGCTGGGGCTGGCCGACGGGGACCATCCGGTGTGTTGCATCAACATCGGCACGGTGACCCAGTATAAACCGGTGCGCCTGCGGCCCGTGGTGTCCGACTACGTGTCCGAGCTGACCTGAATGGCGTCCGCCGCGTCCTCCACCAGGCAATCATAAAACGTCCTGACTCAGCAGTGTCCGGTTAATTTGAAGTCAGCCAGCCGCAAAGCCAATGCTGGCGCGGGTTTCGAGCGATTCAGGGGTGTCCACGATTTGAATTTCTGGCTCGATTCATGTGCGCGTTTACCTGTACCCGAGGTTCGATGGAGTTGTGCTTGTCCGCAGGCGTGCGTAGTTTGAGTTCTTGCGATGCTCGCGGGTTTGAACAACCCGGGGGGACGCATGAATGTGGGCAAGACGCTGTTTGCGCAGGTGATGGAGTTCGTGCCGTGGAAGACCTTCGGACGTATCGTCGAGCGCCACCGCGGCGATGCGGGCGTGCGCACGTTGGGCTGCGCCGACTTGTTTCGCGTCATGGCGTTCGCTCAGCTCACGTGGCGCGAGTCGCTGCGCGACATCGAAGCCTGCCTGGCGGCCAATCAGGCCAAACTCTTCCACATGGGGCTGAAGGCGCCGCCGGCCCGCTCGACGATGGCCGATGCGCTGAACCAGCGCGACTGGCGCATTTACCACGCACTGGCTCAGCGCTTGATCGTGCGGGCCAGGGCGCTGTATGCCCAAGAGCCTTCGTTGCTGGACCTCGATGCCAGTGTCTATGCGCTGGACGCCACCACCATCGACCTGTGCCTGAGCCTGTTCGACTGGGCACCGTTTCGC
>JANOLY010000013.1:0-2285 GCA_031420055.1 Burkholderiales bacterium
TGCGATAGCAGCGCGCGCTGCGTTGATGGCGTCTTCGATCAGGTGCAGCCGACGTTTCTGCTCCACCGGCGTGGCCCCCCCGGCAAGCAGGATCGCGGTGCCGCCGGACAGTTTGGACAGCCGCTCCCGAATTTTGTCGCGCTCGATGTTCTCAGGCGCCAGTTCGTGCTGGCGCGCCACCTGCACGCGGCGTGCGGCCACCATGGCCGGGTCGCCCGCGCCAGCCGTCACGACCGTCTGGTTCGACGAGATGCGCACTTGGCGCGCGCTGCCCAGGTCACGCAGTTCCACCGTCGCGATGTTGCCACCCAAATCACGCGCAATCACCCGCCCGCCGGTCAGGATGGCCAGGTCTTCGAGGGCCGCCTTGCGCCAGTGCCCGTACTCCGGCGGGTGGATCGCCGCCACCGGCGGGCCACCCTTGTCGCGCCAGGACAGCAGGCCGACGACGCAGGCCGGCGCCACCTCTTCGGCAATCACCAGCAAGGGCCGCTTTGAGCCGGCCACCAGCGCAATCACCGCGGCCAGCTCTTCCTGCGTCAGCAGGCGCATGTCGGTCATCAGGATGTAGGGGTTGTCGAGCACCACCTGCATCTTCTCGACGTCGGTGATCATGTGGTGCGAGAGGTAACCGCGGTCGAACGCCATGCCTTCGACGATTTCCAGCAGGGTCTCGACGGTGGTGCCGTAATCGACGTCGACGATGCCGTCGGCGCCAACCCGCTCCAGCGCCTCGGCCACCAGCCGGCCGGTCGGGTCGTCGTTGGCAGCCACCATCGCCACCGCGCGCAACTCATCGCCGCCGCTCAGGGGTTTGGCGCTGCGCTTGAGCGCCGCGATGACCTCGGTCACCGCCAGCTCGAGCCCCTCGACCAGCTCAACCGGGTTGGCACCCTTGGCCAGGCAGGCCAGCCCATCTTGCACCAGCGCATCAGCCAGCACAGTGGCAGTGGTGGTGCCGTCGCCGGCGACGAGGTTGGTCTGCTTCGAGACCTCGCGCAGCACCTGCGCGCCCATGTTCTCGAAGGGATCTTCGAGTTCGATTTCAGCGGCAATGCTGGCGCCATCGCGAGAAATGATGGGCGTGCCGATAGGGCGGTCGATGATGGCGTTCATGCCACGCGGGCCGAGTGTGCCGCGCACGGCACGCGCCATCTTGGCAACGCCTCGGCCCAGGGCCTGGCGGGCATCGTCGTCATGCAACATGATGTTGGGCACGGTTTTGGTCTCCTAGAAATTTCGGTTGTTGGGGGGCCACGCCACCCTGGGTTTGAGGAGATTCATGCGATTCGCATGCCACTGCTCCACATCCCTAGTGCGCTTCGCGGGTCCGGGGGCAGCGAGGCCATGCGTCCCGCTGTGTCAACGGGCGCTGTCTCAGTCTGGGACATGTCGACGCGCTGATTGCCCGATCGTGATGCGCGGGCTTTCATGGGGGCGCCTCGGTCCGTTCGCTGCTTGCCGAGCCTGAACGACAGCCCAGCGCCGGACGGCAGGGGCCCCTCGCTGACAGCCGCATAAGGGGCCGCACGACTGCGCGGCATCGGTTTGCGCGCCGACTCTGTCAGCAGGTCCGCCAGACCCCGCTCGAAGCACAGCGCTTTGTCTATCGCCTGGATGCCGCGTTAAAATCGGCCATCGCCGTCACTTCTTGGTCAACTTGTCGCCAACCTGCTCTGAAACCCAGCCGAAGGCCGCGCCGACGATGATCGACGCGATCGTTGGCAAGATCGCATCGATCGGTGCAAGGCCTTTCAACAGGATCAGCCCGGCGACGGACGCGAAGCCGTAATCGAAGCCGCGGTCGTTGCCAGCAACCCGATCTGCGCCGCCAGCACGATAACGGCCGCACCGACGCCCACCGCGACCGGACCCGCCAGCGCACCCCACGGGGGCGGACGCCGCAAGGCGGCGGCCTTGGGGGCGCTCATGAGTCAACGACGGGCCGCTCCCTAGTTGACTCACCCCCCGCGGGGGGGGCGGCGGCGGGCCTTTGCCGCCGTCTGGGGGCGCTCTCAAGCGCTCGGCTGGTCTCCCGAAACGCCGACGCGCGCCGGCTGGCGCGGCACGAAGTGAATCGGCTGCGGACCGTCCGCTCGGTCTCGTACCGCCAGCAGGCCGCGGCACAGTGCGCCGTTGAACTCAGTATTGACGCCGACGCGGCGCAGGTCCCGCACGTGGCCGGACAGCGCTTCGGCTGCGATGGGGCAGCCTTCCGTGTCGACAAAGGCCAGCGTCGCGCCGCCCACCAGGGAACGCCGTTCGAGATAGCGCTCGACCAGGCG
>JANOLY010000014.1:0-6175 GCA_031420055.1 Burkholderiales bacterium
ACGTCTTGCGCCCACACCGCCGCACTCAGCAGCAACGCGCACAGCCCACCCAGTCCATCCCGCCAACCCAGTCGGTTGAACCCGCGCATGCCGTTCAACCCGCCCATGGCGCCGCGATCCTGGGTCGGGGCTTACTTCGACGCCGGCTTGTCGAACGTCACGGCCGGCGGGGCCGAGATGGCGGCTTCGTTCTGCACCGTGAAGTTTTCCTTCACCGGGTAGCTGAAGATCATGGCCGTCAGGTTGGTGGGAAAGCTGCGCGCCAGCACGTTGTATTCGGCCACCGTCTTCACGTAGCGGCCGCGTGCCACGGTGATGCGGTTTTCGGTGCCTTCAAGCTGCACGCGCAGGTCTTGGAAGCCCTGGTTGGCCTTCAGGTTGGGGTAGTTTTCACTGACCACCAGCAAGCGGCTCAGCGCGCCAGTCAGCTCACCCTGCGCGGCCTGGAATTTCTTGAAGGCTTCGGGGTTGTTGACGAGTTCTGGCGTGGCCTGGATGCTGGTGGCTTTGGCGCGCGCCTCGACCACTTTGGTCAGCGTCTCTTGCTCGAAGTTGGCCTCGCCCTTGACGGTGGCCACGATGTTGGGGATGAGGTCGCTGCGGCGCTGGAACTGGTTCAGCACCTCGCTCCAGGCTGACTTGACCTGTTCGTCCAGGCGCTGGAAGTCGTTGTAGCCGCAGCCGGTGAGCGCCAGCGTGGCCGACAGGGTGACAAGGGCAAGGGCACGTCGCAGCATGGTTCAAATCTCCTGGGTTGCCGAACACCGCATCAGATGGGGCCCGGTGGCCGGCGTTCAAGCCAGTGAGGGGACTGTAGCGCCTGGACCTGACCCGAGGTGGTGCGCCTGCCGTGGCGATAATCGCCGCATGCCCCCAGCCCTGAAGAACGACAGCTTTCTGCGCGCCTGTTTGCGCCAGTCCACCACCCACACCCCCCTGTGGCTGATGCGCCAGGCCGGCCGCTACCTGCCCGAATACAAGGCCACGCGCGTGAGGGCCGGCAACAGCTTCATGGCGCTGGCCACCAACGTGCAGTACGCGACAGAGGTGACGTTGCAGCCGCTGGCGCGCTTTCCGCTCGACGCAGCCATTCTGTTCAGCGACATCCTCACCGTGCCCGACGCCATGGGCCTGGGCCTGAGCTTCGGCGCCGGCGAAGGCCCGCGTTTTGCGCACCCGGTGCGCGACGAGGCCGCGGTGGCCGCGCTGCAGGTGCCCGACCTGAACAAACTTCGTTATGTGTTCGACGCCGTCACGTCCATACGCAAGGCGCTCAACGGCAGCGTGCCCCTGATCGGTTTTTCAGGCAGCCCGTGGACGCTGGCCTGCTACATGGTCGAAGGCGCGGGGTCCGACGACTACCGGCTGGTCAAGACCCTGATGTATTCGCGCCCCGACCTCATGCACCGCATCCTGGACATCAACGCCCAAGCGGTGACGGCTTACCTGAACGCCCAGATCGACGCCGGTGCGCAGGCCGTGATGGTGTTCGACAGCTGGGGTGGCGTGCTGGCTGACGGCTGCTTCCAGCGCTTTAGCCTGGACTACACGCGCCGTGTCGTGGCCGGCCTCAAACGCCACAGGGACGGCGAGAAGGACGGCCAGCGCATCCCCGTCATCATCTTCACCAAGGGTGGCGGGCCCTGGCTGGACCAGATCGCCGACATCGGCGCCGACGTGGTCGGGTTGGACTGGACCGTCAACCTGGCCGCGGCGCGCCAACGTCTGTGCGGCCGCGTGGCCTTGCAGGGCAACCTGGATCCCAACGTGCTGTTCGCGCCGCCCGAGGCCGTGGCGCGCGAGGCCGTTGCCTTGCTCGACAGCTTCGGCCGCCCGCAGCGCGCCGACGGCGGCTGGGACGGGCACATCTTCAATCTGGGCCACGGCATCAGCCAGTACACGCCACCCGAGCATGTGGCGGCACTGGTCGAGGCGGTGCACGCGCACTCGCGCCGGCTGCGCCAGCCGGCCTGATCCAGCGCATGCGGCCCGGCCGCTGTTCCACAACACGGACGACGCCGGGCGGCGTGGCTGGGCCGGTAAGTGAGCACTCAGGGCTTGACTTATCCCCACTTTGCGTGCTGCGGCGCAGCGTGCCCGGCGCCTTGATCCGGGCCGGCCCAAATGCCTGCAAAAGTGCAATAAGTCGTTGATTTATATAAGTTTGCGCATTTGCCCTGAAATGACGCAACGGTGCCACAAGCCCCAAGAATCAAGGACTTGGCGTGTCTGGAAGCAGTTTGCCCACAAAGTTATCCACAGATTGCATGAACATCTGGAAAAAGCCTTTCCAATCATGGACTTGCCGGTCATGCTTGAGGTGGAACCTCCAATTCGTGCGCAACTTCACACTGGGGCTGTGTGACTGAACACGCCATCATCAGCGTGGCCGTGGAAACCCCAAGACACTCCGCGGTCGGTGGGTTGCTGGACTACACCACGGCGCAAACCCTGGTGCCCGGCACCTTGCTCAGCGTGCCGCTGGGGCGGCGCGAAACGCCGGGCATTGTCTGGGCCCAGGCGGCAGGCGGGCCGCCGCCGGGGGTGGCGCTGCGGCCGGTCAGTGCCGCGCTGACATCGCTGCCGCCGCTGGACGCCGCCTGGCGCGCGCTGATCGATTTCGCCGCCGGCTATTACCAGCGCGGCGTGGGTGAGCTGGCGCTGGCGGTGCTGCCGCCGGAGTTGCGCAAGTTGGACGACAAACAGCTGGCCCGTCGCATCGCGCGCCTGCAGCAAGTGGCCGATACGCCCGCACCCGCCCCGGCAGACCCGGCAGACCCGGCAGACCCGGCACAAACGCCACCGCGCCCCGAGCCCAGCGCCGAGCAGTCGGCCGCCCTGGCCGCGATCGAGACACTGCGCGCCGCGCCCGGCGGGCCCCTGCCCGTGCTGTTGCACGGCGTGACGGGCAGCGGCAAGACGGAGGTCTACCTGCGCGCCGCCGACGCCGCCTTGCAGCGCGGCGGCCAGGCGCTGGTGCTGGTGCCCGAGATCAACCTCACGCCGCAGCTCGAAGCGCGCTTTGCGCAGCGCTTCCCGGGTCGGGTGCTGGTCAGCCTGCACAGCGGCCTGACGCCGGCGCAGCGCCTGCGCCACTGGCTGCTGGCCCACCTGGGGCTGGCCGACCTGGTGCTGGGCACGCGGCTGGCGGTGTTTGCGTCGATGCCGCGGCTGCAACTCATCGTGGTCGACGAAGAGCACGACCCGTCGTTCAAGCAGCAAGAAGGTGCGCGCTATTCGGCGCGCGATTTGGCCGTCTGGCGCGCCCGGCAGTTGGGCGTGCCGGTGATCTTGGGTTCTGCCACGCCGTCGCTGGAGACCTGGCAGCGCGTGCAAGAAGGCCGCTATGTGCGCCTGGCCCTGGCCGAACGCATAGGCGCCGGGCAGATGCCGCAGGTGCGCATCTTTGACATGGGCCGGCTGCCCAAGGTCGAGGGCAGCGAACGCGTGCTGGCGCCGCCCTTGCTGCAAGCCATCCAACAGCGCATTGCCCGCGGCGAGCAAAGCCTGCTGCTGCTGAACCGCCGCGGCTACGCGCCGGTGCTGTTCTGCGGCGCCTGTAGCTGGAAGAGCGGCTGCCCGCACTGCACCGCCTGGCGCGTCTTCCACAAGGCCGACCGCACGCTGCGCTGCCACCACTGCGGCTTCAGCGAGCGTGTGCCGCGGGCTTGCCCGGACTGCGGCAACCTGGACATCGCGCCGCTGGGCCGCGGCACCGAAAAACTCCAGGAACAACTGACCACGCTGCTGCCCGGCGCGCGCATCGGCCGCATCGACGCCGACAGCACGCGCGGCGTGGGCGCCTTGCAGCAGCAACTGCAGGCCGTGCACGACGGTGATGTGGACGTGCTGGTCGGCACGCAAATGGTGGCCAAGGGACACGACTTCCGCCGCGTCACGCTGGTGGCTGCCGTCAACCCCGATTCGGCCCTGTTCAGCAGCGACTTCCGCGCGCCCGAACGCCAGTTTGCGCTGCTGATGCAGGCCGCCGGCCGCGCCGGGCGCGACGCCGCGCAGGCCGCCGCCAGCGAGATGTGGGTGCAGACCTGGCACCCCACGCACCCGCTGTACGCCGCGCTGCGGACGCACGACTACGCCGCCTTTGCGCAAGCCCAGCTGGCCGAGCGGCTGAGCGCGGGCCTGCCGCCGTTTTCCAGCTTGGCGCTGCTGCGTGCCGAAGCGCGCACGGTCGAGGCCGCCGCCGCTTATCTGGCCGAGGCGGCCGAGCTGGCCGCTCAGCTGGGCAGCGTCACCGTGTACGGCGCCGTGCCGCCGCACGTGTCGCGCGTGGCCGGCGTGGAGCGGCTGCAGATGCTGCTGGAGTCACCTTCGCGCACCACCTTGCAGCGCATGCTGGCGGCGTGGATCCCGCAGTTGCAAGCCCTGCGCACGAGCCACAAAGGCGTGCTGCGCTGGGCGGTGGACGTGGACCCGTTGGCGATTTGACGGCTGCTTCAGCCGGCCTTGCGGGCGACTGCGGCCAGGTGATGCACCAACCGCGCCAGATAGGGGCTGTTGTCGTCGGCCCGGTGCCAGGCCACGAGATCGCGGCACACGGCGGGTACGTCCACGGGCACGATCAGGGTCTGCCCCGCCAGCGCTGCGGCCAGCGCGCTGTCTTGCGGGACAAAGGCCAGCAAAGACGTGCATTTCAGCAGGGCAAAGATCAGTCCCAGGTCGCCGGCTTCGATGCGGTTGACCGGCGTCACTGGGGCGTTGGTGTCGGCTTGACAGTGCCGGCGAGCGCTGCAGACACGAAGCCCTGGTCAGTCAGTGCCCGCACCACGCCGCGAAGCAGCATGTTGTTGGCGAACCCGACGGTGTACTGACGGGCGCCCACGCGGATGGGTTGCAGCATCCGGCTGTCCACCAGTTTCTTTATCTGGTAGGTCCGCTGGGCAAGACCCAAGCCCGGCATCGCGGCGGTGAGGTCGCCGGCCTTGACGACGCCTCGTTTGATGGCGATCGAAAGCACGGCCTCTTCCTGTGCCGTCACAAGCTGCCTTTCCCGGGCGTGAGCCAGAGCCGGCATCAAGACATCGGTCTTCAAAGTACGGTAGTCGGCAAGCCGGTCGACCTTGCGGAGTTCGTCACGCACGCCTGTCAGTACGTAGGTACACCACTGCTCAAGTCCCTCGTCGGTCCCCTGGTCTGCCAGCGCCAGCATGGCGTAGTAATGATCCCGGTCCGCGCAAAAGACTGCGGCGGGATTCAACAGTCGCCCGTCGTCTGCACTGACGCGGAACCCATACTTCATGAGCAGCGCGTACGTGACCAGCCTCACGACTCGGCCATTGCCGTTTCCAAAAGGGTGAATCCACGCAAATCGGTGGTGCGCCAGTGCGACCTTCATCAGGTCGTACTTCGGGGCGTCCGCCTGGTTCACGAACCGCACAAGCTCCTCCATGTAGCCAGGCACTTGTATTGCCTCGGGGGGGCGGTGGTCCGACTTGGCGATCGTCACCGCACTCGACCGGTAAGCGCCAGGGGTTCGGTCACCTTCTCTTGTGAGTCCATCGACCGCGATGTGGTGGAGGCTGCGGATCAGATGTTCACTGACGGGAGCACCGGGCTTCACAACCTCTTCGATGTGCTTCATGGCCCGCTCAATGTTGGCAATCTCACGGAACCCCTCCACCTTCTCCGAGGGCGGATCGCCCAAGCCTGAGGCGCCCACCTTGGTCTCAACGTAGTCGGCAAGGGTTGTGTTGTTGCCTTCGATGCGAGCAGAGGCAAGACTCTCCAGAAGATGAAAGACCTCTTTCAACTCCCTGAAGACAGGTTGGGGCGTGTCCGCCTGGATCACCAGCCTTCTCAAGTGCTCAAGGTCGGTGAGCACATCTAGGAGCGGCGAAGTAAACCTGGGATCGAGCAGGCGCAGTTCGTGATGGAGGAAGCGGGCCATTGCCGTACGATATCTGTGAAGCTTGTAGACGTTAAGTCAAATCGAGCCAAAATTTCCTTTTTATATCAAACGTTTAGGTTTTTAGAAGTCTTTTGCTATCTAAAAGTTGCCTGCACGCGATGTTGAGCACGTGCTACAGCCCAAGTCGATCTGTGAAAAAAATCGTGGGTACATGAACAGCCCTCAGCGCTGCAACACCCGTTGCAGCTGCAAGGCCTCTGCCAGGTGCGCGATGGCGATGGTGTCGCTGCCTGCCAGGTCGGCCACGGT
>JANOLY010000015.1:0-12662 GCA_031420055.1 Burkholderiales bacterium
GTGTAGCCAAACAGCCGCTTGCGCGAGAAGGCCGGGATGATGGCGCTGACGATGCCGAAGGCCGGCAAGATCATGATGTAGACCTCGGGGTGGCCGAAGAACCAGAAGATGTGCTGGTACATCACCGGGTCGCCGCCGCCAGCGGGGTTAAAGAAACTGGTACCGAAATGGCGGTCGGTCAGCGTCATGGTGATGGCGCCGGCCAGCACCGGCATCACGGCGATCAGCAGGTAGGCGGTGATCAGCCAGGTCCAGCAGAACAGCGGCATCTTCATCAGCGTCATGCCCGGTGCGCGCATGTTCAGGATGGTGACGATGATGTTGATGCTGCCCATGATGGAGCTGGCACCCATGATGTGCATGGCAAAGATGCCGGCGTCCATGCTGGGGCCCATTTGCAGGGTCAGCGGCGCGTACAGCGTCCAGCCCGCAGACGGCGCGCCGCCGGGCATGAAGAACGAGCCGACCAGCATCAGCGCGGCGGGGATCAGCAGCCAGAAGCTGAGGTTGTTCATGCGCGCAAAGGCCATGTCGGCCGCGCCGATCTGCAGCGGGATCATCCAGTTCGCGAAGCCCACGAAGGCCGGCATGATGGCCCCGAAGACCATGATCAGCCCGTGCATGGTGTTGAGCTGATTGAACAGGTCGGGGTTGACGAACTGCAGCCCCGGCTGGAACAGCTCGGCGCGGATGCCCAGTGCCAGCACACCACCCACCATCAGCATCGTGAAGCTGAACAGCAGGTACATCGTGCCGATGTCCTTGTGGTTGGTGGCGTACAGCCAGCGGCGCCAGCCGTGCGGCTGACCATGGGCGTGGTCGTGGTCGTCATGACCAGCGTGGCCGTGGGGGTCGAGAACTGCGCTCATGTGAATTCCTTGGCTCGGACGGCTGTGCTTACTGTTTGCGGGCGGCAACGATCTCGGCAGGCTGCACCAGCTTGCCGGTCTTGTTGGTCCACGAATTCTTGGTGTAGGTGACGACCGCGGCGATCTCGGTGTCAGACAGCGTGCGCCAGGCCGGCATGGCGCCGTTGGCGGCGCCGTTGAGCAGAATCTTCACCTGCCCGGCCGGGTCGTTCAGCACCACGGCGCTGCCGTCCAGGGCCTTGATGGGGCCGGCGCCCTTGCCGCCCGCGCCGTGGCAGGCGGCGCAGTTGGCGTTGTAGACCTTCTCGCCACGGGCCACCAGTTCGGCCAGCTTCCATTCCTTGCTCGGGTCGTCCGCGGCGGCGGCCATTTCCTTCTTCTTGCCGTCAACCCACAGGGCGTAGTCGGCCTGGCTCACCACCCGCACATGGATGGGCATGTAGCTGTGTTCCTTGCCGCACAGCTCGGCGCATTGGCCGTAGTAGTCGCCGGTCTTCTCGGCGCGGAACCAGGTGTCGCGCACGAAGCCGGGAATGGCGTCTTGCTTGACGCCCAGCGAGGGCACCATCCAGGCGTGAATCACGTCGTTGGCGGTGGTGATGATGCGCACCTTGCGGTCCACCGGCACCACCAGCGGGTTGTCGACCTTGAGCAGGTAGTCGTCGCCGGCGGGCTTGCCGCTGTCGGACATCAGCCGGTGCGCCACGTCCAGCGCGGACAGGAACCCGATGCCCTCGCCGTCGCCCTTGAGGTAGTCGTAGCCCCACTTCCACTGATAGCCGGTGGCCTTGATGGTGAGGTCGGCGTTGCTCGTGTCCTTCATGGCCACCACGGTGCGCGTGGCCATCGCGCCCATGGCGATGACGATGATGAAGGGAATCACCGTCCAGGCGATCTCCACAGCCACGCTCTCGTGGAAGTTGGCCGCCTTGTGACCCACCGACTTGCGGTGCTTGAGGATGGAATAGAACATCACGCCGAACACGGCAACGAAGATTGCGATGCACACGACCAACATGAAGTTGTGCAACCAGTGCTGTTCGTGGCCGATCTTGGTGACCGCTGCGTGCAGGTTCAGCTGATTCACACCCGGCCCACCGGGCAGGTCGTTCACCGCCAGAGCGGCATGCGTGGTGGCCAGGGCGCCCAGGGTCAGGCTCGCCTGCACACAGCGCTGGACAAAACGGGGAACGATCGTCTTCATCATCGTGGTCACTCGGTTCGTATACGTCAGATAGGTCATGTGGGCGCCGCAGCTCGGCGCAGCGCGATTCGCAGTTCACGCGCAAACAGGGCGCGCAGTTCCGGGCGCAGGAAACGGCCCACCCGCACTGTGCGGCCTTGACCTGCCAGCTCGACCAGCGAACCCTGACCCTGGGCCGGCTCGACGGTCAGCCACTCGGCCATGAATTCGGTGCTGGCCGGCCGGTTGGCCCAGTACTGCTCGACGTGCAGGGTGCGGCCACGCAGCGTCAGCGTTTCGCGGTCCCCGGCATGGCGGGCGAACACCAGCATGGCCAGGCCGACGCAGAACAGTTCAAGGCCGGCAAAACCTAATACGAAGGGCGCACCGTGAAAGTAAAAAGCCAGCCCCACGGTCAGCGACACGGCACACAGTCCCAGGTAGACGGCAAGAAGCTGGCCCGGACCGATCGAGCAGTTGCGCTTGAACAGCCACTGTGTGCCCGCAAGCTCGTTGCCGGGGCCGCCAGGGCCTATGTCCTGCCCGAACTGCCAGCGCGCGCCGCCGCGGGATCCGGCGGGCGGCAAGGGCCAGTGACTGGGGGCGAGGGAGGCTGTCATCGAAGGGAGGGGTACGGGTGCTTGGCGGCAGGGGCTGGCACTTCCAAGACTGGAGAAATCTTGGGTTTGACCAACACCGAGGCCGGGACATACCGCCTCGTTGAACCTGCTGAAATGACCCGATGAGTCTAACGCACTCGCTGCGCTTCATCGGGTGCCAGCGCGGCGCACCCGGACCGAGGCGCGCAGCTCGTCCAGGGGCACGTGCGTCTCGGCGCCCAGGCGCCACTTGGGTGGCGGCCGGAAGGCATGGCCGTAGACGACCTCGAAGCTCAAGCGGGGCCTGCCGGCGGAGTCGGCGTGCGCGCCCAAGCCGTCGCACAAGCGCTGCTGCCAACGCGGCGTGCGCAGACCCGGGAAGCGCCGCGGGTCGGCGTTGCCGCCGAGCTGGCGCAACTCGGCCAACAGCGCCGCGGCTGTGGGCCAGGTCAGCGTGATCTGCTCCTGGTCCATCACCGGGTCGGCGAAGCCGGCCTCCACGAGCATGTCACCCAGGTCGTGCATGTCGACGAAAGGCGCGTGCGGCACGCCCCAGCCGCACTGCCGGTACAGCTCACGCAGGCCCTCCAGGGTGCCGGGGCCCAGGGTCGAGAACATCAGGAAGCCGTCGGTTTGCAGTGCGCGCCGCCACTGCACCATCACCGCCTGGGGGTCAAGCGCCCCGTGCAGGCCCATGTTGGACCACACCAGCTGCGCGCTGGCCGCGCCAACATCGGCCTGTGTGCACACCTGCGCCGGCTTCGCGGCCCAGCGCCGCGGCGACCACCACGCCGGCTGCAGCGCCTGCACCGTGGTGTCCCGACGCGCCTTGTCGGGCTCCACCGCCATCACAGCGGCGCGGGGATAGACCTGCTCCAGCAGCGCCCGGCTGCCACCCAGGTGCGCACCCCAGTCGATGATTTGCTGCGGCTGCAGTCGAATCACGGGCAGCCGCTCGGCCATGCGCCGCGCCACCTCGGCATGCAGCCAGGGGGTCACTTCAGAGCGGTTCATGCGCGCCTGTACCCGCGCCAGCGCCACCGGGTCGACGGGCCTGCGGGCACTGCGCTCGGTGGGGGGACGGGCCATGCAGGGCAGTATATTGAGCCGATGCTGCGACGCGCCCTTGCCCACCTGCCCAGCCAATGCGAGCTGTGCCGGCGCTGGGGCACAGCGCGCCTTTGCCGCGTCTGTCTGGCAAGGTTTGCAGCACCGGTGCCGCGCTGCGGCGCGTGTGGTCTGCCGCTGGCGCAGGACGCCCCGGCGTGCGGTGACTGTCTGCGCGAGCCGCCGCCCTTCGAGCGCACGGTGTGCGCGGTGGACTATGTCTTCCCCTGGGACCACCTCATCCGCGAGTTCAAGTTCCATGGCCAAGTGGAACTGGCCGACCCGCTCGCGCAACGCCTGGCCGCCGCCGTGCAGGCCCAGGGCGACAGCGCCGTGGGACCCGTGCCATCGGTGCAGTGGGTGCTGCCCGTGCCGATGAGCAACCAGCGCCTGCGCGAGCGCGGCTACGACCAGGCTTGGGAGCTGGCCCGCCGCGTCGCTGCGGCACAGCAGTTGCCGGCGCGGGCCGACGCCTTGGTACGCACGCTGGACACCGTGCACCAAACCGAGCTCGGCCGCGCCGCGCGTCAACGCAATCTGCGCGCCGCCTTCTTCGTGCCCGGCCCGCAGCGCGCTGCCCTGCACAACACCCGCGTCGCACTGGTGGACGACGTGATGACCACGGGCGCCACGCTGCGTGAAGCCGCCGCGGCACTGCGCCGCGCTGGCGTGGCTGCTGTCGAAGCCTGGGTGCTGGCGCGCACACCGGCACCGGGGGCAGGGTGATGCTGAACATCGTGCTCGTGGCGCCCGAGATTCCGCCCAACACCGGCAACGTGATCCGCCTGGCCGCCAACACTGGCTGTGCCTTGCACCTGGTCGAGCCGTTGGGCTTTTCGATGGACGACCGCCTGCTGCGCCGCGCCGGGCTGGACTACCACGAGTACACCGCCGTCAAGCGCCACGCAACATGGCAGGCCTTGCTGGATGCAGAGCAGCCGCGCACCGACCGCTGCTTCGCCTTCACGACACGCGGCTCGCGCCTGTTGGCCGAGGTGGGCTTTGAGCGCGGCGACTGGCTGGTCTTCGGCAGCGAGACCACCGGCCTGCCCCAGGCCTTGCGCGACAGCTTCGCGCCAGCGCAGCGTGTGCGCCTGCCGATGCGCGCAGGCCAGCGCAGCCTGAACCTCAGCAATGCCGTGGCTGTGGCGGTGTTCGAGGCCTGGCGGCAACTCGGCTACACAGGCGGCACTTGAAGCGATCTGGCGCCGCCGCCAACGGCGTCATTCAGACCGGGCGTGGCGCGACATCAGCCGTGCCAGCGCCCGCGCCGGTGTCAGGCCGCCCTGGAGTAAATCGACCACGGTCTCGGTGATGGGCATATCGACCCCGAGGGCACGTGCCCGCGCCAGCACCACCGGGGCGCTGAGCACGCCCTCGGCGACATGGCCCAGGCTGGCCAGGGCCGAGCCCAGCGGCTGGCCACCCGCCAGCAGCAGGCCGACGCGGCGGTTGCGCGACAAGTGGCCGGTAGCGGTAAGCACCAGGTCGCCCAGACCCGACAGGCCCATGAAGGTTTCGGCGCGCGCGCCCAGGGCCACGCCCAGGCGGGTCATCTCGGCCAGGCCGCGGGTGATGAGTGCAGCGCGCGCGTTCAAGCCCGGGCCTGCGCTGCCTGTCGGCGCGGCTTCGGCCAGGCCGTCCAGCACGCCCACGGCGATGGCCAGCACGTTCTTCACCGCGCCACCCACTTCCACGCCCACGATGTCGGGGCTGGTGTAGACGCGCAGTGCGTCGGAATGAAAAGCCGCCACCGTGGCGGCGGTCAGGTCGGGGTCTTCGCTGGCCACGACCAGCGCCGTGGGTTGACCGCGCGCGACCTCGAGCGCAAAGCTCGGGCCCGACAGCACACCGCCGGGTGCCTGCGGCCGCATCTCGCGGGCCAGCTCGTGCGCCAGCGCGCCGGTACCGGCTTCGAACCCCTTGCACAACCACAGCACCGGCCTGTCGCGCGGCTGGCCCTGCAAGGTTTCACGCAGCGCAGCCATGGGCGTGGCAATCACCGTCAGGCCGCGGGTGGCATGTGCCCTGGCTTCGCCCGCATCGTGCGTGAGCCGCAGGGCCGGTGGCAAGCTCAGTTCGGGCAGGTACACGGCATTGCACCGTGTGGCCTGCATCTGTTGCACCTGCGCCGCGTCACGCGCCCACAACAGCACCTCGTGCCGCGGTGCGGCGGCCACGGCCAGCGCCGTGCCCCAGGCACCGGCGCCGAACACGGCGATCTTCATCGCGGCCGCCGCGGCCCAGCCTTCAGTTGGCGCTGGTGAGGATGCGCGAGCCGCCGTCGCCGTTGCTGCCGTTGGCAGCGGCTTGCTTTTGCTGGGCCTCGAACATGGCCTGGAAGTTGACTTCGGTCAGCAAGATCGGCGGGAAGCCCGCGCGGGTGCAGACATCGGAGACGATGGCACGCAGGTAGGGGTAAATCATCTGCGGGCAGACGATGCTGATGATGCCTTGCATCTGCTCTTCCGGCACGTGGCGGATCTCGAAGATGCCGGCCTGCTTGGCCTCAACGAGGAACAGCACCTTGTCCTTGACCTTGGCCGTGACGGTGGCAGTGACCGTGACCTCGAAGATCCCATCGGCCACCGTGGCAGCGGCCATGGCCAGGTTGATGTCGACCTGCGGCTGCGCTTGCTCAAGCAGGATGGCGGGCGAGTTGGGTTGTTCCAGCGACAAGTCCTTGAGGTACATGCGCTGAATCTGGAAAACGGGGGTCTCGTCGGCCATGGTGGGGTCATCCGAATGTGGCAAAGCCCGGCGCCGAAATGGCGCGGGGCCGCAGCCCATGATTATTGCCGAGCCACGCTACAAGCCGACCAGCCGCCGCTGGGCGGCCGTGCAAACTGCTCAGCCGACGGCCGCCAACAGCGGCAGCAGGGCACCGCGCTGGTCCAGTGCCACCAGGTCGTCGCAGCCGCCGACGTGGGTGTCGCCGATGAAGATTTGCGGCACGGTGCGCCGGCCCGTGGCCTGCACCATGTGCTCGCGCTCGGTTGGGTTCAGGTCAACCCGTATCTCGTTGATGCCGTGCACGCCGCGCTGTGCCAGCAAGGCCTTGGCGCGAATGCAGTAGGGGCAGCTCGCCGTGGTGTACATCTTCACGGCGTTCATGCTGACTTTTCCACCGGCAGATTGGCCTCGCGCCAAGCGGCCGTGCCGCCGGCCACCGATACCGCGTTGGCATAGCCGGCCTTGCGCAGCAGCCCGGCAGCGCGCCTGGCGCGGGCGCCGTTGGGGCACAGCACCAGCAGCGGCAGGGCCTTGTTGCTGGGCAGGGCCTTGTTCGAATCCAGGCTGCCAAAGGGCACGTTGCGCGCCCCGGCGGCGTGGCCCGCGGCGTACTCGGCCGGCTCGGCCACGTCGAGCAGAACGCCCTTTTCGCGGTTGATCAGGCGCACGGCTTCACCCGTGCTGACCGCGCCGCCACCAGCGCCTTTGCGCATCAAGGGCCAGACCAGCAGGGCACCCGAGATGAAAGCCACGAGCAGAAGGATCCAGTTGTCGACAATGAATTTCACGGGTGCGCCAGGGTCTGTGGAGGGGTGGGCGAAAGCGTCGAATTATAGAATCTGGCCATGCACAAGCTTGTACTCATACGCCACGGCGAG
Source organism: Burkholderiales bacterium (assembly GCA_031420055.1). Taxonomy (GTDB): domain Bacteria; phylum Pseudomonadota; class Gammaproteobacteria; order Burkholderiales; family Burkholderiaceae_C; genus Rubrivivax. Next base: position 7,370 of record JANOLY010000015.1, read on the forward strand.
TCCACCTGGAACCTGGAAAACCGCTTCACGGGCTGGACCGACGTGCCGCTCACCGACACCGGCGTGGCCCAGGCGCGCCAGGCCGGGCGGCTGCTGAAGGAGGCGGGCTACGAGTTCGACAGCGCCCACACCTCCGTGCTCAAGCGCGCCATCTGGACCCTGTGGCACTGCCTGGACGCGATGGACCGCACCTGGTTGCCGGTGGTGAACGATTGGCGCTTGAACGAGCGCCACTACGGCGCCCTGCAAGGCCTGAACAAGGCCGAGACCGCCCAGCAGTACGGCGACGAGCAGGTGCTGGTCTGGCGCCGCAGCTACGACACGCCGCCCCCCGTGCTGCAAGCGTCTGACCCGCGCTGCGAACGTGATGACCCGCGCTACGCCGCGCTGCTGCCGGGCCAGGTGCCGCTGACTGAGTGCCTCAAAGACACCGTGGCGCGCGTGCTGCCGTACTGGCACGAGAGCGTGGCGCCGGCCGTGCAGGCCGGCCAGCGGCTGGTCATTGCCGCGCACGGCAACAGCATCCGCGCGCTGGTGAAGTACCTGGACGGCATCGGCGACGACGACATCGTGGGCGTCAACATCCCCAACGGCATTCCGCTGGTGTACGAGCTTGATGCCGCGCTCAAGCCCATCAAGAGCTACTACCTGGGCGACGCCGAGGCCGCCGCGCGCGCCGCCGCGGCGGTAGCGGCTCAGGGCAAGGCCTGATCCATCAGGCCGTTCAGCGCCGCGCACAACAAGGGCACCACAGACACCACATTGCTGGCGTGCGGCACGCTGTCACTGCTCCAGACATGGCGCACGCCGGCGGCGTGCAGATCGGCCACCGCGCTGTCGACAAACAAGGCGTGGGTGACGGCCACGTCCACACTGGCAGCCCCCGCCCCCAGCGCACCACGGGCGGCGGCCAACAGCGTGCGCCCGGTGCTGGCAACGTCGTCGAACAGCACCACGGCGCGGCCGGCCACAGGCACCGTGGGCAGGGCCACGTCCACATCGCGGTCGCCGCGACGCTGCTTGTGGCACACGGCGTGGTCCAGGCCATGGGCCTGGGCAGCCAGGCGCACCCACTGACCAGCTTCTTCGTCGGGGCCCAGCAGCAAGGCGCCGGGCACCTGCTGGGCGACCCAGGCGCCCAGCAACTGCGCCGCCGTCAGCGCCACGCCGCGCCGGCCGGGCACGACCTCGTCCAGCGTGGCAACGCGGTGCAGGTGCGGGTCGACCGTAACCACGGCGTCAAACCATGCCGCCAGCGCACGACCGAGATGGCGTTGGCTGACCACCTCGCCTGGCGTGAACGCCATGTCTTGCCGCATGTAGGCCAGGTAGGGGCTGACCAGGGTCAACTGCACAGCGCCGAGTTCACGCGCACCGGCGGCGGCCAGCATCAGTTCAACCAGCTTGCCGTTGGGCTGCTGCAAGCCGCGCAGCAACACCACGTTGGCCGGCAGCACGGGGGGCAGTCGCAGACGGGTTTCGCCGTCAGGGAACTGGTGCCGCTCGATGAAGGCGCTGCCGCACCCCAGCGCCTGGGCCAGACGCGCGGCCAACGCGGCCTCGTCGTCAAAGGCCAGCAGCAAACGGGGGTGGGCGGGCCTGGGCATGCGCGCCGACTCTACGCCGCAGGGGGCAGCCGCGCGGCGATGGTTTCCCGCAGGTAGGCCGCCAGCGCACGGCGGTCGGCATGCGCCGTGCCGTGCGCCGGCAGCACATCGACACTGACGCGCAGGCCCTGGGCGCAGGCCACGCGCCACAGGCTTTGCAGCAGCGAGGTGTCGCCCAGGTACTCCACGGCCGGGCTGAAGCGGCAAGCAGCATCGGCGTAGCGCAACACCACCGGCTGGATGGGCGTTTGCGTGGCGATGGCGGCCTGCAGCAAGTTGGCGTGAAAGGGCAGCACCTGCGGCCCGGGCCCGGTGGTGCCTTCAGGGAACACCGCCACCGTGTCGCCGGCCTGCAAGGCTTCGGCCATGGCGTGCACCACGCGCACGGCGTCGCGTTTGCGGTCGCGTTCGATGAACAAGGTGCCCGCGCCGCGGATCAACCAGCTCAGCAGCGGCCAGCCCAGCACATCGGCCTTTGAAACGAAGCGCGCCTGCGGCACGGCCGCGTGCAGCGCAGCGATGTCCAGCCACGAGACATGGTTGGCCACCAGCAGCTTGGCGCCCGGGCGGGCTGTGCCACTGACTTCAAGCGTCAGGCCCAGGTGGCGCAGCACACCCGCCGACCACCAGCGGATGCGCTCGTGGCGGCCAGCCGCGTCCAGCGCCGGGAAACGCAGCATCACGCACATGCCGTGCAGCACATGCAGCGCTGAGCGCAACACGCGCCACAGGCCCCGCAGCTGGCGCATCAAGAGCGCGCTTGCTCGTAAGCCACCGTGCCGGCCACCAACGTGGCCCGCACCCGCCCGGGCATCAGCATGCCGGTGGAGCCAAAGGCAAAGGGCGTGTGCTTGCCCTGGCTGGCCAGCTCGCCGGGCGTCACCGTCCACTCAGCGGCCGGGTCGTAGACGCAGACATCGGCGACGCCGCCTTCAACCAAGCGCCCAGCACTGCCAGCCAAAGAGCCCAGCGCGTCACCCAGCACACGCACCGGGTCCACCGTCACGCGCGCCAGCGTTTGCGCCAGCGGCACGCCGCTGTCCTGCCCCCAGCGCAGCGCCAGGCTCAGCAGCAATTCCAGCCCCGTCGCGCCGGGTTCGGCTTCGCCAAAGGGCAGGTTTTTCATGTCGTCGGCCACGGGGTTGTGGTCGGACACCAGCGCGTCGATGGTGCCGTCGGCCAGCGCCGCGCGCAGCGCATCACGGTCGGCGCCCTGGCGCAGCGGGGGCGTCAGGCGCATGTCGGCGTTGAAGTAGCCGATGTCGACATCGGTCAGGTGCAGCGAATTGATGCTCACGTCGGCCGTGACCGCCAGGCCCTCGGCCTTGGCCGCACGCAACAGCGCCACGGCCGCGGCGCTGGACACCCGGCACACATGCACGCGGGCACGCGTGGCCCGCACGAGTTCAAGCAAGGTCTGCACAGCGATGGTCTCGGCCTGCACCGGCACGCCGGACAAGCCCAGGCGCGTGGCCATGGCGCCGCTGGCGGCAACACCGCCGCCCAGCCAGGCGTCCAGCGGGCGCAGCCACACGCTGTAGCCAAAGGTGGCGGCGTACTGCAGCGCGCGCAGCAGCACCAGGGTGTCGCGCACGGGCGCGTCGACCTGCGAAAAGCCCACGCAGCCAGCCTCGGTGAGCTCGGCCATTTCCGTCAGCGCCGTGCCCTGCAGCCCGCGCGTCAACGCGCCCAACGGAAACACGCGGCAAAGCGACAGCTTGCGCGCGCGGAACTTCAGCATCTCCACCAGCCCCGGCTCGTCGAGCACGGGGTCGGTGTCGGGCGGGCAGACCAGGCTGGTAACGCCGCCGGCAGCCGCCGCGGCGAGTTCGCTTTCCAGCATGCCTTCATGTTCCTGCCCGGGCTCGCGCAGGCGGGCAGCCAGGTCCACCAGGCCGGGCATGACGACCAGGCCGCTGGCGTCAATCTCGCGCTCGGCCGTGAAGTCGCGCGCCGCGCCGATGCTGACGATGCGGCCCGAGGCGATGGCGATGTCGGTGACTTCGTCGCGGCCCGAGGCGGGGTCGATGACGCGGCCGTGGCGGATGAGGATCTTCATGCCAGCCCTCCGCCGAGCCGCCTCAAGGTGGGCTGCGCCCCCTCGGGGGGCAGCGAACGAATGTGAGCTTGGGGGCTCATGCTTGATTACCTGCAATGGTGCTCATCACCGCCATGCGCACGGCAATGCCGAAAGTCACCTGCGGCAGGATCACGCTGTGCGGGCCGTCGGCCACGGCGCTGTCGATCTCCACACCGCGGTTGATGGGCCCCGGGTGCATGACGATGGCGTCGGGCGCGGCCAGCGCCAGCTTCTCGGGGGTCAGGCCGTAGCGCTTGGCGAACTCGCCGGCGCTGGGCAGCATGGCGCCGCTCATGCGTTCGTTCTGCAGCCGCAGCATGATGATGACGTCGGCGCCGCGGATGCCCTCGGCCATGTCGTGGCACACACGCACGCCCATCGCCGACAAGTCGCCCGGCACCAGCGTCTTGGGGCCCACGGCGCGGATCTCGGGCACACCCAGCGTGGTCAGCGCGTGGATGTCCGAGCGCGCCACGCGCGAGTGCACGATGTCGCCCACGATGGCCACCGTGAGCTGGGTGAAGTCCTTCTTGTAGTGGCGGATGGTGTACATGTCCAGCAGCCCCTGCGTGGGGTGGGCGTGCCGCCCGTCGCCAGCATTCACCACGTGCACATGCGGCGCCACATGCTGGGCGATGAGGTAGGGCGCGCCGCTCTCGGCATGGCGCACGATAAACATGTCGGCATGCATGGCCGACAGGTTGGCGATGGTGTCGAGCAGGCTTTCGCCCTTGGCCGTGCTGCTGCGCGCGATGTCGAGGTTGATGACGTCGGCGCTGAGCCGCTTGGCGGCGATCTCGAAGGTGGTGCGCGTGCGCGTGCTGTTCTCGAAGAACAGGTTGAACACGCTTTTTCCCCGCAGCAGCGGCACCTTTTTCACGTCGCGGTCGTTGACGCTGAGAAAGGTGCCCGCGGTGTCCAGAATCTGCGTCAACACCGCCTTGGGCAGGCCCTCGATGGACAGCAGGTGGATCAGCTCGCCATGGCTGTTGAGCTGCGGGTTGCGGCGCATGCGCATCAGAGCGGCGCCCCGTCGGCAGGCCGCACCGCAAAGCTGAAGCCACCGTCGGCGGAACGCGCCAGCGACAGGCGCTGCGCCGCCGGCAGGGCGATGCGCGCGGCAGCAAAGGCCGCGGCCACGGGAAGTTCGCGCCCGCCGCGGTCCACCAGCACGGCCAGCTGCACGCTGGCGGGCCGGCCGAAGTCAAACAACTCGTTGACCACGGCGCGTATGGTGCGGCCGGTGTAGAGCACGTCGTCAATCAACACGATGTGGCTGCCGTCGATGGCAAAGGGCAGCTGCGTCGGGTCGGTGCCCGCAGCCAGCCCGCGGGCCGCGAAGTCGTCGCGGTGCAGGGTGCTGCTGATGACGCCGGGCGCGCCGGCCAGGCCCAGGTCGCGCTGCAGCCGCTCGGCCAGCCAGGCCCCGCCCGACCAGATGCCCACCAGCACGCCGCCCGGCGGCAGCAGCCGGCGCACGCCCGCGGCCAGTTCGGTGTAGAGCGCCTCGGCGTCAAGCTGCAGCATGGGTGGCGGCGTCTTGCAACTGGTTGAAGAACTGGGTCAGGATGAGCGCCGCACTCTCGGCGTCGGCATCGCTGGCGCC
>JANOLY010000016.1:0-3906 GCA_031420055.1 Burkholderiales bacterium
CTGAAGATCGCCACGCCGCTGATGCTGGCCTGGTGGTTCCAAAAGCGCGAAGGGCAGCTGCGCGTGAGCGACTTCGTCATCGCCGCGGCCTTGCTGGTCGTGCCGGTGGCGCTGGTGGCCAAGCAGCCCGACCTGGGCACCGCATTGCTGATCTTGTTCGGCGGCCTCTATGTGATCTTCTTCGCCGGGCTGTCGTGGAAGCTGGTGGTGCCGGTGCTGGTGCTGCTGGGCGCGGCCATCGTGGCCCTGGTGGTGTTTGGCGACGACGCCTGCCAGCCGGGCGTGAACTGGCCCTTGCTGCGCGGCTACCAGCAACACCGCGTGTGCACGCTGCTGGACCCGACCAAGGACCCGCTGGGCAAAGGCTTTCACATCATCCAGGGCATGATCGCCATCGGCTCCGGCGGCCTGTCCGGCAAGGGCTTCATGCAGGGTACGCAGACGCACCTGGAATTCATCCCCGAGCGCACCACCGACTTCATCTTTGCCGCTTTCAGCGAAGAATTCGGTTTGGCCGGCGTGATCGTGCTGCTGGTGGCTTTCACCTTCTTGATCTTTCGCGGCTTGATGATCGCAGCCGACGCGCCCACGGTGTTCACGCGCTTGCTGGCCGGCGCCATGACGCTGAGCCTGTTCAGCTACGCCTTCGTCAACATGGGCATGGTCAGCGGCATCCTGCCCGTGGTGGGCGTGCCGCTGCCCTTCATCAGCTACGGCGGCACGGCCATGGTGTCGCTGGGTCTGGCGCTGGGCATCCTGATGTCAGTGGCGCGCAGCCGGCGGCTGATGCAGAGCTGAGCAGTCCACTCACGGCAGGGTCGCCGCGGTGTCGCTGTGGCGCCTGAAAACCACGGTGAACAGCGCGCCTGGGGACAGGGCGGTGTCACCCAGGCGCGGGCGGGCGTCGGTCACGCTGATCTGCGCCTCGTGGCGCTGCGCCACCTCCATCACGATGGCCAGGCCCAGCCCGCTGCCGTCGACCTGCGTGCCCAGCGCCCTGTAGAAGGCCTGGAACACCAGTTCGCGTTCGGCCGGCGCAATGCCCGGCCCGGTGTCTTCGACCTGCAGCACCACCGCACCGAGGGCGTCGCTGGCGACGCGCGCCGTCACCGCGCCACCGCTCGGCGTGTACTGCAGCGCGTTGTCGACCAGGTTGCGCACCAGTTCGCCCAGCAGCACCGGCTCACCCAACACCTCGGTGGCCGCGCTCGTGTCGGTGCGCTGCGGCCCTTCGTAGCCGAGGTCGATGCCGCGTTCCAGGGCGCGCGGTACGAAGTCGCGCACGACGGCGCGGGTGACTGCCGCCAGGTCCACCCGGTGTCGGCGCAGCACCTGTCCAGTGTCCTCGGCACGCGCCATGGCCAGCAGCTGGTTGACCATGTGGGCGGCTCGCTGGCTGGACACCGCGATCTGGCGCAGCGAGTGGCGCATCGAGGCCGGGTCGCCGCGGCCGCTGTCGATTTCGCGCGCGGCCAGCTCGGCCTGCGTTCGCAAACCGGCCAGTGGCGTCTTCAGCTGGTGCGCGGCGTCGGCCAGAAAGTGGCGCTGGGCCGCGATCGACCGGCCCAGGCGTTCGAGCAGGTCGTTGATGGCACGCACCAGCGGTGCCACCTCCTCGGGCACGTCGCCCTCGGGAATGGGACTGAGGTCACTGCTCTCGCGCCGGCGGATGCGTTGCTGCAGTTCCGCCAACGGCCGGATGCCGCGGGTCAAGGCGTACCACACCAGAAGCACAGCCAGAGGCAGGATCACGAACTGCGGCAGGATCACGCCCTTGATGATCTCGGTGGCCAGCCGTGAACGCTTGCCCAGCGTCTCGGCCACCTGCACCAGCGCGTCGGTGTCGTCGGTTTCGCTGCCCGCCACCAGCCAGACCCAGGCCACGCGCACCGGCTCCTCCCCGAGCAAGTCGTCACGAAAGCGCACCCGCCTCTCACGCGGGCCATCGTCCTCGGGCACCGCCAGTCGCGCGTCGCCGGCCACCAGTTCGCCGCGGTGGCCCAGCACCTGAACGTACAAGGTGTCGGTGTCGTCGGCTCTGAGCAGCGAGATGGCCGTGCCCTCCAGCACGATGCGCATGTCGGCCGGATTGCGTGCCGACGAGTCCGTCTGCACCGCTGCCTGGCGGGCCAGGATCTGCGCCAGATCGCCCAACTCGCGGTCGAACGGCCGGTTGGCAATGGACTGCGCCACCAGCGCCGTCAATGCCAGGCTCATCGGCCAAAGCACCAGCAAGGGCGCGAGCATCCAGTCCAGGATCTCGCCAAAGAGCGAGCGTTGCTCGGGGGTGTTCGACATGGCCCGAGCTTGCCTCAGCGCGGCCGCGGGCAGGGTGCGTGGCGGCGTTGCCTCAAGCGGCGATCTTCTCCAGGCAGTACCCAAGACCGCGCACCGTGGCGATGCGCACCGGCCCCTGTTCTATCTTCTTGCGCAGCCGGTGGATGTAGACCTCGATGGCGTTGTTGCTGACCTCTTCGCCCCACTCGCACAGCCGCTCCACCAGCTGGTCCTTGCTGACCAGGCGGCCCGAGCGCTGCAGCAACACCTCGAGCAGGCTGAGCTCACGCGCAGACAGCTCGATCATCTGGTCGTTGATATAGGCCACGCGGCCCGTGGCGTCGAAGGTCAAGGGCCCATGCTTGAGCAGGTTGGAGGCCGTGCCCAGGCCGCGCCGGGTCAGCGCACGCACGCGGGCTTCAAGCTCCTGCAATGAAAACGGCTTGGCCATGTAGTCGTCGGCGCCCAGGTCCAGGCCTTTGACACGCTGCTCCACACTGTCGGCGGCGGTGAGGATCAGCACCGGCACGCTGCTGCCTCGCGCACGCAGCTTGCGCAGCACCTCAAAGCCGTGCATCTTGGGCAGACCCAGGTCGAGAATGACCATATCGAACTCGTGCAAGGCCAGTGCGGCGTCGGCCTCGGTGCCGCTGCTGACCTGGTCCACCGCATAGCTGGCCGAGCGCAGTGAACGCAGCAGACCGTCGGCCAGTACCTGGTCGTCTTCAGCAATCAGGATGCGCATGACTAGTCTCCTGGGGCGGCGCGGTCGGTCCCGGCCTGGGTCTTGTAGGCGGGATTCTAGACAGCCGTCCCGGCCCGTAGCCTTGACATCGCACAACGCCCGATCGGGTTACCCCTAGAGAGTTACCCCAAGAGGACTGTACGAATAACCAGTCTTCAAGCCATAATCGCTGCAACACAGGAGATGACCATGGACGCACCCGTCAAAGCCCTCAACACCGAGAAAGCCAAGGCCCTGCAAGCCGCGCTGGCGCAGATCGAGAAGCAATTCGGCAAAGGCTCGATCATGCGCCTGGGCGAGGGCGAGGTCATCGAGGACATCCAGGTCGTGTCCACCGGCTCGCTGGGCCTGGACATCGCGCTGGGCGTGGGCGGCCTGCCGCGTGGCCGCGTGATCGAGATCTACGGCCCTGAATCTTCGGGCAAGACCACGCTGACGCTGCAGGTCATTGCCGAGATGCAAAAGCAGGCCGGCACCTGCGCCTTCATCGACGCCGAGCACGCGCTGGACATCCAGTACGCGCAAAAGCTGGGCGTGAACCTGCAAGAGCTGCTCATCTCCCAGCCCGATACCGGAGAGCAGGCCCTGGAAATCGTCGACGCCCTGGTGCGCAGCGGCTCCATCGACCTCATCGTCATCGACTCGGTGGCCGCACTCACGCCCAAGGCCGAGCTGGAAGGCGAAATGGGCGACAGCCTGCCCGGCCTGCAAGCCCGGCTGATGAGCCAGGCCCTGCGCAAGCTCACCGGCACCATCAAGAAGACCAACACCATGGTCATCTTCATCAACCAGATCCGCATGAAGATCGGTGTGATGTTCGGCAACCCCGAAACCACCACCGGCGGCAACGCGCTCAAGTTCTACGCCTCGGTGCGGCTGGACAT
>JANOLY010000017.1:0-5151 GCA_031420055.1 Burkholderiales bacterium
AGGCCGGCCACGCAGCGGGCTGGCCCAGCTGGGCGCGCCAGGGGTCGCCGGCCGGCCAAACGGCCGCGGCGGGCGCGGGGCGCAGGCGGGCGCTGTAGGTCTTGGCAAAGGCGGTCAGGCGGGCGTCGTCAGCGCCCAGCCTCCAGGTCTTCGTCGCTGAGGGTCTGGGCAAGCTCCCAGTCCACGCCTGCCACCCGGGCCAGGGTGATGTACTTGCCCACTGCGCTCTTGGAGATCTTCAGCACGCGGCCGACCTCGTTGTAGCTCAGCCCGGCCTGCAAATGCAGGCGCAATGTCTCTCGGATTTGTCGCATCGTGACTCTGTTGGTTGGCATCAGTTCTGACCGCAAAAAGCGGTGAGCCTGAGGCCGTTCAGAAAATCACTTGCGCGCCACCCCCGTCGTCCACGATCCCGCTGAAACGGCGTCCACGATCACGCTGAAATGCCGTCCACGATGGGCTGAAATACGCAATGCGGATGCAACTTCGCGCGAAGCATCGTGAACAGCCGCGCCTTGTCGATGATCATGAAGTAGTTGCGAATGTCCAGCTGCAGCGTGAAAGCGGGCCTCGTGCCGTTGGCGGTGGCCTGGCGCATGAACTGCTGCAAGCGCGCCACGGCGGCGTGCACGCCTTTGCCCTGGCGGCAGGCGTAGCTGTCGTGGATGAACACCGGCTCCCAGATCGACTCCAGGTCACTGACCAGCACGTGGTGCACGATGCGGTCGCGAAAGTCGGCGGCGAAGATCTCGCGCAGCTTCGGGCGCTGGATAAAAAAACAGACAGAACGGCCGGGTTCGTAGCTGCGCTCAGCCAGTGCGTCGCGCAGCGCCAGCAGGCGCATCTCCTGCGCCGCCTCGAAGCGCAACGCGTTGGCGGTGTTGCGCTTGTGGCGGCGGCATTCGACGTACTGCCGCTGGATGTTCGCCAGTGAAAACAGCGACTCATCCTTCTTCTTCACGGGGCATCATCCTCCGGGGCGCACAGCCACGGCATACAACGCATTGTTCTTGTCGTCGTTGTTCTGGTTGCCATTGTGAACTTGGGCCCCTTGACCTCCGCTGCGCTGCGGTCGTCCCCCGAGGGGAGCTGGGCCGCTTGGGGCGGCCCGGCGCGACCCGTTGAAGTTCCACGCGTTCTGCGGATCAGGCGCGCACGCCGTACCGGACCAGTAGGCGTTGGACTGCACATAAGTCCACCCACTTCCCCCGCCAAGACCAAAACACAAGCGGCGGGGCCACCGGCCACCGATCCCGCGCTACCAGGTACGGTGGCCTGAATCAACATGCCTGGGCGGCACAAGCTGCACCGCAAGAATCCAGGCGGGGTGGACGCACGATGATGAAACTGGGCACGCTGGCCAGCACCGGCCGGCTGGACTGCCCGGCACGGGCATGGCCATTCAGGCCCCCGTGAAACCCACATCCTCAGGCTTTGGCGTTTGCATTGGCTTTGGCCTTTTCCTGCGTGTGCTTGAACCAACCCTCGTTCTGTCTGGCCACCGAACCTACCTGCTCCACGGCATGCAGGTAGCCAGCGAAACTCTTGAACGCTTTGACCTCCTTGGCCACGCGCATGGCCAACAGCAAAGCCTCGATTCGGTCGCGCAGCAACAACAGTTCGGTGCTGCGTGCCCCCATCGTGCTGGCGTTGTTGGCGTGTAGCACCTGCATCAGCACGCCACGGCTGGATTCGCGCAACTCGGTGCCAAGCGTGTACTTGTGATACCTGGAGAAGCCCGCCACCAGCTTCTCGAAGTGCACCGTCATGTCCAGCGCCGCCTTGTAGATGGGCAGATATTCGTAGCGGGCCATGACCCAGGCTCAAAAAATCCCGCGGTTGGGGCTGTGCCTTGCAGGCCGCGCCGGGCCAGTGGCCCGACTCCTCGCCAGGCACAGTCAGTCCACTGGACTGACTGTGTTCGGGCTCGGCCCCCAAACCCCCCAAAGAAGTCAAAGCCCCCGAAGCGCCAAAGGCTCAAGCTGGTCGCCTTCTCCGCGCCACCACCGTCGCGCCCAACGCCAGCAGTGCCAGTGCCAGCGTCTGTGGCTCCGGCACAGGGGCGACCACATCGCCGGGGCGCACAGCCACGGCATACAACACACGGCTCTTGGCGCCGATGCGGCCCTGGAAGCCGTCGATGGTGCCGAAAGTCCACGCGAGACTCGGATCAGGCGCGTACTCCGTACCGGACCAGTAGACGCTGGACTGCACGTTGCTGAACAGCGCCAGGTTGGCAATCTGCTCGGGCGTGTCGCCTGCCTGGTTCAGTACGGACTCGTTCGCCTTGTTGCCCAGGTCGGTGACGAACAGGCCGCTCAGTTCACCGCCTGTGCAGTTGAAGCCGAAGTACTGCAGCGGGAAACCACCTCCGGGGTCGAAAATGGCGTGACAGCTGGTGTCAGACGGGTTAAGCGTGGGCAGCCGCCAATCGTCAAAGCCGCCATGAGCCAGGTTGTTGGCCCATGTGCCAGCCGCACCCCAGGTCATGAGGCCGTTGGTATTCATGTTCGACAGCCAGGTGATGTTTCGCGTGGTGTCGTAGATCATGCCGCCACCGCGGTTGAGCAATGCGGCCTGCGCCGCGCCCGTCAGGGCCACCATGGCGGCTGCGGCCGCCCAAGACTTCGACAACTTCATAACGGTCTCCCTTAAAAACGTTGAGGTTCCAGCACAGTTGCCAGCAAGATTTGTACCCCCCCGCGCGCACAAATAACGATAAAAATCAATGACTTGGCGCTGCGGTGGCGCTGCGGTGGCGCTGCGGTGGAGTTGAGGTGGAGTTGAATGGTGGACGTGGTTGTAAAGAAGTCCGACACTTTCAGGGCGCTGTTGACCCGTTCGCGAGGCTGGAAACGCCCCCCGCTGCGATGCCGGGGCTGGCACGGGCGGCTGCTTCAGGGTGGCGCCGCGAATGTCGCCGATGGGTCGGTCGCTCAAACCCAGGCGCTCACTCACCGGGCTGGCAAGCCGACATAGGGGAGCTGGGCCGGCCACGCAGCCGGGCAGAGTCGTTCGGCAGACCTCGCCGCGGCCCTTCTGTCTGTTGCCGCCACGATCCGCGAAGTCGAGAAGTCGCAATATTCGTTGGCGCAGGCAGACAGGCAGGCTTTTCGATCAGAAGAACTCATCCGGCGCACCTGCCAGGCGCGCCTTCAGTCTGGCCACCGCCGCTGCCGGCCTTGTTCTGAAGACTTCGTCGCGGCCGGTCCCGCGATCAACCCAGTCGAGCTTGAGCGCCTCGTACACCGGCTGCCAGTCTTCGCCCTTGCGCAACTGCAGCGCCGGGTTGAGCAGATAGTGACCGTTGCGGGTGCGGGCCCACAGCTTGCGCGCCGGCTTGTAGGCGCTGGCCTCCTCGGCCCGTGCCAGCACCTGATTGAGGTAGCTGCGCTTGCGGCGCCTTTCGTGCCACAAACGAGCCGGCAGAGCGTCAAGGACTTGATGCAGTTGCTCGGCGAAGTAGCCTGCCTCGAACTTCCAGCGCGGCTGCGTCCTCACGGCGCAAGTCGACCACTGTGTCTTCAAGCCTGCCAGCATCAGCGTCAACACCCAGTACTCGCCCTGGTGCCGTTCGATGCGCACCAGCCGGCCGTCAACCTGCACGTCGATCACGGCGGGAGCCAGCAAGTCGCAGATCGGTGCCCACGCGCTCTTGGCAAAGATCGGTTCCTCGATGGCCCGGTTCATCGCGTGCTGCCAGGCCGTCAGCCCGAACTCGTCTTCGGTCCTGGGCTCGGCGCCTTTGGCAAGCAAGGCTTGCACCAGCGCCGCGTTGCCTGCGCGTGCGGCCAGCATCAAGGGCGTGGCGCCCACGGGTGACAGGTGGTCGACGGTGTGCAGGTCGCACAGCCTGAGGACGTCCTTGAAGTTCTTCGCCAGGTACGGTTGCAGGTGACGCTGGCGCACGGCGCTGACTGCGCGCAGGGCCAGCTGCTGCTGGCGTTCAACGTCCAGACGCCCCATGGTGCGGAAGGCCGCGTCGCCGATCCAGCCGAACTGGCCCTCGGGCGCCAAGCTGCGGGCAGGCTGGAAGTTGGTTTCGGCCAACTGTTCGACCCACACCTGCTGGCCATGCCACAGCGCGTAGTCCATCAGCGTTTGCTTCTGCTTGGCGCTGGGGTGGCTGCGATCGAGCGCCTTGGGTGCGAGCCCCTCGATCAAGGCCCGATTCCAGGGCGTCCACGGCACCGGCTTGCCTTGCAGGAAGGTCTCGCGGATGGCGCGTGCCTGCTCTTGCTTGCCCTGCAGCTCGAGCTTGCGCGCTTCCTGCGCCCACTCTTCCTTGGTCGAGGCCTGCGTTGCGCTGGTGCTGGCCTCGCCGGCCTGCAGTCCGAGCAGGGCGAAGATCGGGTGGCCGGTGTCGGATTCGACGATGGTCAGGCTCTGCACGGCACGTGTCATCGCCACGTAGAGCGCGTTGACGTAGAACTTGTAGAGCTCCAGCGACTTGTCGCCCTTGTCTTTGGCACGGCGGTAGTCGAGTTCATCGCGCTGCAGATCCCGGGGCATGACGCCATCGCAGACCTCGGCGTAGGCCGCCCGCTGCCCAGAGACCATGCCCATCAGCACCACGTGCGGGTACTCCAGCCCCTTGGCCTCGTGCACCGAGAAGACGAGCGGGGTGCGGAACTGGGTTCTGGCCTGGACCTTGTCATCGTCACGCAGCACGATGACGGCATGGCGCGCCGAAGCGCGTGTGGCGACGTCGATCTGCCTGAGTGCTGCATCCCTGGCCTGGACCAGCATCACCTCGCCCGGCTCGCCAGCCGTGCTTTGCACCAGGAAGTTGCTCTCGCGGTCGATCGAGCCAAAGCGCGCCTGCTTGATCTTCAACAGCGTGTTGGCCAATTCGGTCACCGCCTGGGTGTTGCGGAAGTTGGCCTGCAGCACCTGCAGCTGCTGGTGCTGCGCCGCCACGCCTGCCAGGCCCTGCCAGAACAGTGCCTTGACCGCCGCCCAGCTGAAGAAGTTGGGATGCACGATCTGGTTCGAGTCGCCGCACAGCAGGAACTGCCCCGGCGCTTTCAGGCAGGCCAGCACCAGGGCGAGCTGCACGGCCGTGAGGTCCTGCACCTCGTCGATGACGACGAAATCGTAGGCGGGCTGCGCCAGCGGCCGCCATTCATGGGCGACCAGGTTGAGGTCGAA
>JANOLY010000018.1:0-14822 GCA_031420055.1 Burkholderiales bacterium
TCCATGGTGCCGCCCACGTCCATCAGCAGCAGCACTTTGACCTTGTTGTGGCGCTCGGGCACCATCTTGATGTCCAGCATGCCGGCGTTGGCGGCCGTGCAGTGGATGGTGTCGTCCAGGTCCAGCTCTTCGGCCGCGCCCTCGCGCGCGAAGCGACGCAGCCGGCGCAGCGCCACTTTGATGTTGCGCGTGCCCAGCTCGCGGGTGTCGTCGTAGTCCTTGTAGGCGCGCTGGTCCCAGACCTTCACGGCGCTCTTGTTGCGGCTCTTGTCCTGGCCTATGCGTATGCCCTGCGGGTTGTAGCCGTAAGCGCCGAAAGGGCTGGTGCCGCCGGTGCCTATCATCTTGGAGCCGCCCTGGTGGCGTTCTTTCTGTTCTTCGAAGCGCTTCTTCAGCGTTTCCATCAGTTCGTCCCAGCCCATCTTGTCGACCAGGGCTTTGTCCTCGGCTGAAAGCTCCAGTTCCAGCGTCTTGCGCAGCCAGTCCAGGGGCACTTCTCGGGTGAAGTCGGTGAGCATCGCCACGCCCTTGAAGTAGGCGGCAAAGGCGCGGTCGAACTTGTCGAACAGCGCTTCGTCCTTGACCAGCGCCGTGCGTGCCAGCACGTAGAAGTCATCGACCGAGGGGCCGATGACGCCGGCCTTCAAGGCCTGCAGCAGCGTCAGGTACTCGGGCACCGTGACCGGCAGCTTGGCGGCGCGCAGGGTATAGAAGAAGTTGATCAACACAGCAGTGCCTTCGGACTTTTCAGCGCAACCAATCCTCGACCTTCAGCCTCGCCACGCGAGCGAACTCGCGGGTGTTGTGCGTGACCACGGTCAAGCCCAGGCAACGGGCGTGCGCGGCAATCCACATGTCATTCGGTCCGATGGGCGTGCCAGCGCTTCGCAACGCCGACCGAATGTGACCGTACTCGATGGCGACCTCTTCGGATACTGCCAGGCACTGGACTTCCAGCAGCAGACCCTGCATGCGGCGTTGCGTGTCGCGCCGCAACACGCCACCGCGCAGGCCGTACTCTGCCTCGCCACGCGTGACAGCGGAGATAGCCAGGTCGTCGCGGACGCAACTCATCAAGCGAGCAGTCAATGCCGGGTGCTCGCCACGCGCAATGAAGCTCAGCGTGTCGGTGTCGAGCAGATACTTCACCGCCGCGCTGGCTTGGGCTTGGAGCGCACTGCGGCAGAAGCTGCGCGTCGTTTGCCATCCGCTTGCGGCGGCACAGCGTGGGCACCCCACAACGCATCCCAACTTCGCGTGTCAGGCGGCAAGGGCTCATCAATCGCAGCCATCATCTTGTCGAAGTCGGCGTGATCCTGGTCGGTCAGGGGCGGCAGGTCGGCCCAGGCCTCGGCAAGCACCTCACCCATCGTGCGCGGCTTTTCGCGCAGCACCACCTCGTCGCCACGGCGGAAGATCTCCACCGTCTTGCTCTTGAAGCGGAATTCCTTGGGCAGGCGCACGGCCTGGCTGTTGCCGGACTGGAAGACAGTGGTGGTGTCGGGCATGCGACCTCCCGCAAGGGTTTGGATATACGGGCAGTGTATACGCCGCCTACTTGGCCGGCGCGTGTGTGGCCGGCGCGTGGGCCGGGTCGTGCCGCTTGAGCCAGTCAAAGAACTCGCCGTACCAGAGCTTGCTGTTGCGCGGCTTCAAGATCCAGTGGTTCTCGTCCGGGAACCACAGCAGCCGCGCGTCCACGTTTCGAGCCTTGAGCGTGTTGTAGTAGGCCAGACCCTGGCCGTCGGGCACGCGGTAGTCCAGCGCGCCATGGATGACGAGCGTGGGCGTGCTCATGTTCCCGGCAAAGCCGTGCGGGCTTTGCGCGAGGATGCGCGCCGGGTCGTCCCAGTACCAGGCGCCGAGTTCCTTGGCGTGCCAGGTGTAGGCGTCGTCGGCGAACATCGCTGTCCAGTCGAAGCAGCCGGCGTGGCACACGTAGGCCTGGTAGCGGCCGGCGGGTACGTGGCCGTTCATCCACGCCACCATGAAGCCGCCGTAGCTGCCGCCGGTGGCGAAGACACGTTTCTTGTCCACCCAGCGCTTGGCCAGCAGCCAGTCGGTGGCGGCTTCCACGTCCTGCAATTCCAGTTCGCCCCAGCGGTGGGTGATGCTGTCCAGGAAGGCGTAGCCGAAGCCCGACGAGCCGTGGTAGTTGACGTTGGCCACGACATAGCCTTGCGCGGCGAATAGCTGCGTGTTCCAGCGGTAATGCCAGTTGTCGCCCGGGCCGGTGTGCGGGCCGCCGTGGATGCTGTGCAGCACCGGGTACTTCTTCTTGGGGTCGAAGTTGGGCGGGTAGACCAGCCACATCTGCACCTTGTCGGGCGCGCCCGGTTTGCCGCCCTTGCGCTTGGGCGCGGGTGCGCTGCTGGCGCCGTCGAACCAGACTTCTTCGACCCGGCCCAGGGCCAGGCCGGCCAGCAGCGTGTCGTTGAAGTGTTCGATGCGCCTGGGCTCCTCGCCGGGCAAGTGCACGCGCAGCTGGCCCGGGTGCATGGCGGTGTCGGCCAGCGTCACCAGCGTGCCGGCCACTTTGGCGAAGCCGCCGACCCAGCCGCCGCGCACCACCACTTCGGCGCGCCGGTCGGCCAGGTCGAATCGCCACAGGTGCGTGCGGCCCTGCTGTTCGGCCGTGAAGAGCAGGGCCTGGCCGTCGTCTTCCCAGTGCAAGGGGGCGTGGACTTCATGGTCCCACTCGGCGCTGACCACCTCGTGCGCGCGCTGCTCGCGCGACCACACCGCCAGTTGCGCCGGCATGGTGTGCTTGCGGCCCTGGTGGCTGGCGGTGAAGGCGATGCGCTGGCCATCGGGGCTGTAACTGGGCGTGCCGAAGTCCCACTCGGCATGCTGGGCGATGACCACGGTTTTGCCGCTCTTGATCTCCATCTCGGCCAGTGCGAAGCGGGCGTCGCCGCGTTTTTCGGCGGCCGGGTCGAAGGCGAAGACAACATGGCGGCCGTCGGGCGAGATGTCGAAGTGCTTGGCGCTGGGGTCGGCGCGACCCAACTCGTAGGGCGTGCCCTCGAACAGGTCGCGCACCTTGCCCGGCCCGCCTGGCGCGTCGAGTTCCAGCAGATGCAGGTGTGCCACCCGACCCATGGGCAGGTTGCGGTCCCAGTGGCGGTACTGCGCCTGGCTGGTGACGTAGCCGGTTTCCTTGCGCGCCTTGAATTCCTTGTGCTTGGCGGCCTGCGCCTTGCTGCCTTTCAGCTCGGGCCAGACCCAGGAGATGAAGACCAGCCGGCGGCCGTCGGGGCACCAGCGAAAGGCTTCCACGCCGGTGGCCACATCGGCGGCGCGGCGCGCCTCGCCGCCATCGGGGGCGATGACGTAGAGCTGCGTCTCTTCGTCCTTCTTGCCCTGCTGCTCGCGCTTGGCGGTTAAGGCGATCAGCTCGCCGGCATGCGCCTGGCCGGGCGCGGCCGGGCTCCAGCGCGGCTGGCCGTCCTTGTCGCCGCAGTGGGTGAGTGCACGCGGCGCGCCGCCCAGCGTGGACAGCAGCCACAGCGCGCTGCTGGACTTGTTGTCTTCCATAGAAAAGCTCGACAGCGCGGCCACGGCCTGCGCGCCGTCGGGCGACAGGCTGGGCGCACCCAGGCGTTCGATACGCCACAGGTCTTCGACGGTGATGTTCTTCTTGCTTTTCATGGCGAGTGGGCCTTTACGGGCGGGGTGCGGGGTTTGACGAGTTGCCAATCCAGGTGGCTGCGCACGGCGGGCCACTCGGGCGCGGTGATGCTGTAGACGGCGGTGTCGCGCAGCGAGCCGTCTGGCGCGCGCGCATGGGCGCGCAGCACGCCGTCGAGCTGCGCGCCCAGGCGCTCAATGGCGCGCCGGCTCTGGGTGTTCAGCCGATGCGTGCGGAACTCCACCGCGATGCAGTCCAGCGCATCGAAGGCATGGCCCAGCAGCAGCCGCTTGCATTGCGTGTTCAGCGCGCTGCGCTGGGCCGAGGCGGCGGTCCAGGTGCTGCCGATCTCGACACGGCGGTTGCCGGCGTCGATGTTCATGCAGGTCGTCATGCCGACCACGCGGCCGGCGGCGTCAAACACTGTGAAGGGCAGCATGGAGCCCTGGGCCTGCAGCGCCAGGCGGCGGTCGATCTCGGCGGCCATGCCCTCGGGCGCGGGCACGGTGGTGTACCAAAGCTGCCAAAGCTCGCCGTCGCGCGTGGCCGCGCACAGGGCGTCGTGGTGGTCGTGCGCGAGCGGGTGCAGCGTGGCGTGCGCGCCGCGCAATGAAACAGGTTCAGGCCAAGCCACGCCGGCCTACCGGTTGTGCCGCTGCATGAACACCAGCTTCTCGAACAGCGTCACGTCTTGCTCGTTCTTCAGCAGCGCGCCCACCAGCGGCGGCACGGCGACCTTCTCGTCCTGGCTTTGCAGTGCCGACAGCGGGATGTCTTCGGCCACCAGCAGCTTCAACCAGTCCAGCAGCTCGCTGGTGCTGGGTTTCTTTTTCAGGCCGGGCAGATTGCGCACGTCGAAGAACGTCTTCATGGCCGCGCCCAGCAGTTCTTTCTTCAGGCCGGGGAAGTGCACGTCGACGATGCGCTGCATGGTTTCAGCGTCGGGGAACTTGATGTAGTGAAAGAAGCACCGTCGCAGGAACGCATCCGGCAGTTCCTTTTCGTTGTTGCTGGTGATGAAGACGATGGGCCGGTGCAGGGCCTTGACGAGTTCGCGTGTCTCGTAGACGTAGAACTCCATGCGGTCGATTTCTCGCAGCAAGTCGTTGGGGAATTCGATGTCGGCCTTGTCGATCTCGTCGATCAGCAGCACCACGGGCCGGTCTGCCGTGAAGGCCTGCCACAGCACGCCCTTGACGATGTAGTTGCGGATGTCGCGCACGCGCGCGGCGCTTTCGTCATGACTGGGGCCGGCGATCTGGCTGTCGCGCAGGCGGCTGACGGCGTCGTATTCGTACAGGCCCTGCTGGGCCTTGGTGGTGCTCTTGATGTGCCACTGCATCAGCGGCATGCCCAGGGCAGTGGCTACTTCTTCGGCCAGCATGGTCTTGCCGGTGCCGGGTTCGCCCTTGACGAGCAAGGGGCGCTGCAGGGTGACGGCGGCGTTGACGGCCAGCATCAAGTCTTGCGTGGCGACGTACTGGTCGGAGCCCTGGAATTTCATCGTTTGGCACTGCAGCAGGCGAGCCGGCCAGTATATGGGCGGGCCTATACTTGGCAGGCTTTGCGCGCGTGCTTCCCGCCGTGTGCGAGCACTCCCCCAAGAACCAAGACCATGCATCGATGATGAGCAAAGCGATCACCCTCTTGCTGGCGCTGGCCGGCGCCATGTCCAGCGTGCAGGCGCAAGACGCTGCCGCGGGCCAGAAACAGGCGGCCATGTGCGTGGGTTGCCACGGCATCGTGGGCTACCAGAGCACATTCCCCGAGATCTACCGCGTGCCCAAGGTGGCAGGGCAGAACGCTGCCTACATCGTGGCCGCGCTCACCGCCTACAAGAAGGGCGAGCGCAAGCACCCCACCATGCGTGGCATCGGCATCCCGCTGAGCGAGCAAGACATGGCCGACTTGGGCGCCTTCTACGAGCAGCAAGGTGCGTCGCCGGTCAAGCCGGTGTCCGACAGCACGCCGCCCGCGCCACCCGCGGCGGTGGCCGAACTGCTGACCAAGGGCGCTTGCGCGTCGTGCCACGGCGCCAACTACAACAAGCCCCTGGTACCGGCCTACCCCAAGCTGGCCGGCCAGCATGCCGACTACTTGTTTGCGTCTTTGCGTGCTTATGGTGTTGAAGGCAACCCGCACGTGGGCCGCGCCAACGCGATCATGGGCGGCCAGGTCAAGCCCTTCAAGCGCGCTGAACTGAAGGCCATGGCCGACTACCTGTCCACCCTGCCTGGCGACCTGCGCGTGGTGCCCAACGCCAAGTTCAAGTTCATCAAGTAGGCTTAGCACCTGCACGGCTGGTCGGCAATCACCGGCTCGGTGGCTGTGCCCAGCGGCCCGGCAGGCTGATCAACCCCGTGGCCAACGCCGTACCCAACAAGATGACGGCGCAACCCGCCAGCATGCTGGCGGTCGGTTGCTCACCCAGCGCCAGCCAGCCCCACAGCAAGGCGAAGGCTGGGATCAGGAACGTCACCGCCATGGCCTTGTTGGCCCCCACGTGCGCGATGAGCCGGTAGTACAGCACGTAGGCCAGGCCGGTGCAGCCCACGGCCAGGGCCGCAGCGCTACCCCAGGCGGCCACGCCGGGCAGGGTGGCGGGCCAGGTCAGCCAGGCCGGAACCAGCATCAGCAGCGTGGCCGAGACCTGGCTGCCGGCGGCCACCGCCATCGGCGGCACGCCCCTCAGGTGGCGGCGCGTGAGGTTGGCGCCGATGCCATACAGCACGGCGGCCAGCACACAGGCCGCAATGCCTATCGCCGGGCTGATGGCCTGACTGCCGGTCTTGAAGTCGGCCTTGTCCCAAGACAGGAACACCACCCCGGCCACGCCGATGGCCAGGCCCAGCCAACGCGAGGCGCTGAGCCTGTCGCGCAGCCAGACCCAGGCAATCAGCGCGCCCCATATCGGCGTGGTGGCGTTGAACACCGCCATCAGCGCCGCCGACAGCACCAGCGCCGCGGTGGTGAACAGCGCGAAGGGCACGGCGGTGTTGACGACGCCCACCAGCGCAATCACGCGCCAGTGCTGGCGCAGCGCCGCGCCCTCGCCGCGCAGCAGCACCAGCGGCATCAACAGCAGGCTGGCGCCGGCCACGCGCAGGAACACCAGCGCCAGCGGGCCGAATTCGCCAGCGCCCATGCGCATGAACAGGAAGGACGCACCCCACAGCGCACCCAGCAAGACCAGCTCTGACAGATCGCGTCGGTTCATGGCTGCATCACACCAGCAAGGCACCTTCCAACTGCAGCAGCGCCTCTTTGCGATGCAGACCGCCGGCATAGCCGGTGAGCGAGCCGTCGCGGCCCACCACGCGGTGGCAGGGCACGATGATGCTGATCGGGTTGCGCCCCACCGCTGCGCCCACGGCGCGCGCTGCGTCGGGTCGGCCGAGCTGCCGCGCGATCGCGCCATAACTGCTGAGTTGCCCGCAGCCTATGGTCAGCAGCCGCTGCCACACGGCTTGCTGGAAGGCCGTGCCTTGCGGGTCCAGCGCCACCGTGAAGGCTTGGCTCGGGTGCTCGAAGTAGGCCGCAAACTCGGCCGCTGCCTGTGCCAGGTGGCGCTGCGCCGGGTCCACCGGCGCGGTCAGCGGGCCGGGGTGGTGGGCCTGGGCGTCGAACCACGCCGCAGCCAGGCCGCGGGCGGTGGCGGCCAGGGTCAGCGGGCCCAGGGGTGTGTCGATGCGGCATTGCGCTTGAAAGGGGTTGGTCATGGTGAGGTTTCCAGGTGGTGCCACAGGCGCATCACGGCGTAGGCGCGCCAGGGGCGCCAGGCTTCGGCCAGGGCGGTGATGTGTTGGGGGTCGCGCGAGCCCAGGGCGTTCATCAGGCCGATGTCGCTGGCCGGCCAGGCGTCGGGCCAGGCCAGGGCGCGCATGGCGATGACCTGCGCGGTCCAATCGCCCACGCCGGGCAGGGCGCGCAAGGAGTCCAGCGTGGTCGCCAGTGGCGCGCCGCGGTGCAGTGGCAGGCTGCCGCCGGCCACGGCCGTGGCCAGGGCCTGGATGGCGCGCACGCGCTGGCGCACGATGCCCAGCTTGCCCACCACCTCGGGGTCGGCCATGGCCAGGGTGGCGGCGCTGGGGAAGACGCGGTTCAGGGTCGGCCAGGGCGTGTCCACCGGCGTGCCGAAGCGATCAGCCAGGCGCTGCACCAAGGTGCGCGCGGCACCCACCGTGACCTGCTGGCCCAGGATGACGCGCACGGCGACCTCGAAGCCGTCCAGCGTGCCCGGCAGGCGCGTGCCTGCCGGGGCCAGGTTCGGCAGCCGCGTGCCGGGCTCGGCGCGCACGGGCAGGCTGGCCAGCACGGGGTCGATCTGCGCGGGGTCGGCGTCCAGGTCCAGCGCCTGGCGCACGCGCTGCATCAGCGCGCCCAGCACCGGCGCCAGGTTGGGGCTGGTGTGCACGTGCACCTCGTGCCGCTCGGGCACGAAACGCATGCTCAGCCAGCCGGCCAGCGTCTGGCCTTGGTGCAACCAGCCCAGCGTGCGGCGGATCTCCAGGCCTTGCACGTCTTCGATACCCAGCACCACGCGGCGCTCGAAGAAGGCCAGCACCTGCGCCACGTCATACGGCGGCCGGTAGGCCAGGCGCAGCGGCGCGTTGGCGGGTGCGGCTTGGCCGCTGCGGCGCAACTGCGTGGGGTTGAGCCGGTAGCGTTCAGCGAACGCCGCATTGAAGCGGCGCAGGCTGGCGAAGCCGCTGGCCAGCGCCACTTGGGTGACGGGCTGGGACGTGTCGGTCAGCAACTGCTTGGCCAGCAGCAGGCGCTGCGTGGTCAGGTAGTCGCGCGGGGCCACGCCGTGGGCGGCCTGGAAGATGCGCCGCAAGTGCCGGTCGGTGATACCCAGCCGCGCCGCCAGCGCGGGCAGCGCGCTGTCTTCACCACTGTGCACGGCGTGCTCGATCCAGCGCGCGGCGGTGTGGGCCAGCGTTTGCGATGAGTCCATGTTCGAAAGCCCCGGCGCAATCTCGGGCCGGCATTTCATGCACGGCCTGTAGGCGGCGGCCTCGGCCTGGGCGCGCGTGTCGAAGAAGCAGCAGTTTTCGCGCCGCGGCGTGCGCACGCGGCACACCGGGCGGCAGTACACGCCGGTGCTGGTGACGCCCACGAACAGCCGGCCGTCGAAGCGGGCATCGCGTGCGCACAAGGCCAGGTAGGCGGCGTCGGGTTCCATGAGCATGCGCCGATGATAGGCAGCGGCGGTGCGGTGACTCGCCGTTTTCGGACGCGTCATTCGCGCAGGCCATAGCGGTTGTTCATCCGTGCCCTGCTGCTGTCCGGAAAGCAGTTTCCTTCGGCTACATTCCATGGCGCCCGAGCCGAGGTGCTGTTCGAGCGATTTGCTGTTGCACCCCGTGCTGTTTCCAGATAAACCGACGCCCTTTGCTGGTCGCATGTTGATGATCGGCTGCGGTGCGGTTGGTCAAGGCTCGTTGCCGCTGATCTTCCGCCACATCGGCCTGCGCCCGCACCAGTTCTCGGTGCTGAGCGCCGACATCGAAGGGCGCGACGTGGCACAGGCGTACGGTGTGGCCTTCGAGGTGCTGCCGCTGCACCGCGACAACGTCATCGAAGTGCTGCAGGCGCGACTGGGGCCGGGAGATTTCCTCGTCAACGCGTCGCTCGATGTGGCCAGCCTGGTGCTGATCGAATGGACGCAGTCGCGCGGCGTGCATTACATCGACGCCTGCCTGGAACCCTGGGCCGGTGGTCATACCGAGACCACGCTGCCGTTGGCGCGGCGCACCACTTACGCCTATCGCGACCAGGCCCTGGCGCTGCGCGTGCAGCAGCCTGGCGGGCCTGGCTGCGTGCTGGCGCATGGCGCCAACCCCGGGCTGGTCTCGCACTTCGTCAAGCAGGCGCTGGAGGACCTGGCGCAGGACGCCGGGTTGCTGTTGCCGGCCACGCCCGACTGGGCCGCGCTCGCGCAGACCTTGGGCGTGAAAGCGATACAAGTTGCTGAGCGCGACGGCCAGATCAGCAGCCGGCCCAAGCAGCCTGACGAGTTTCTCAACACCTGGTCCTGCGCGGCCTTCCATGGCGAGGCGCAGCAGCCTGCCGAGCTGGGCTGGGGCACGCACGAGGCCACATGGCCATCCGATGGCCGCGAGTTCGATTTCGGCAGCGGCGCGGCGATCTACCTCGACCGGCCTGGCCTTTCGACACGCGTGCGTTCCTGGTCGCCCCTGCATGGCGCCTTTCATGGCTGGCTGATTTCGCATCACGAGTCGAGCTCGATCGCCGAACTGCTCACCGTGCGGGACGCCGACCGGGTGGTCTACCGGCCGACCAGCTACTACGCCTACCGCCCCAGCGATGCCGCGGTGCTTTCGCTGCTGGAGTTCGCCGAGCGCGGCGGACGCGCGCAGAGTCGCGAACGCGTGATGCGCGAGGAGATCGTGAGTGGGGTCGATGAACTTGGCGTGTTGCTGATGGGGCAGTCGGGCGGCGCCTACTGGTATGGCTCGCAGCTGGGCATAGACGAAGCGCGGCGCCTGTGCCCGCACAACAACGCCACCACGCTGCAGGTCAACGCGCCCTTCGTGGCGGCCATCGCGTGGGCCCTGCGCAACCCGCAGGCCGGCATCGTCGAGGCCGAGGCCATGGACCACCGCTTCATGCTCGACTTCTGCCGCCCCTACCTGGGCACGCTGGCCAGGGTGCGCACGGCCTGGACGCCTCTTCAGCAGCGCACCGGCTGGTCGGCCGCAGGAAGCGACGCCGACGATCCGTGGCAGTTCGCCCACTTTCGTGTTGACTGAGACCTCGATGAGCGACGGCCGGGCAATGACCGGGCAAGAGCCGCCCGCGAACCGACCGATGTCGATCGGCGGCTTGATCTTCGCCCTGGCACCGTTCCTGCGGCGCTGGTGGCCGACGCTGCTGGGCGTGGCCGGGCTGGTTCTGATCGAGATCGCATTCACCGCGGCCTTGCCGATGTCGCTCAAGTTCATCATCGACAACGCCATTCCGCGGCGCGACGGCGGCCTGCTGTGGTCGATCCTGGCGGCGCTGGCCGTGGCGGGGGTGCTCGTCGCTGCGGCCGGGGTCTGGCGCGACACCCTGTGCGCGCGCGTCACGGCCCAGGTCATCGCCGACGTTCGCGAGCGCATGTTCGCGCGGCTGCAGCAGCAGTCGCTGGACTACTTTTCGCGTCACCAGGTGGGCGACCTGATGTCGCGTTTCTCGGGCGATCTGATTGCGGTGGAGCGCGGCCTGGCCGCCGCGCTGCCATGGGGTGTGATCCCCCTGCTCGACCTGCTCAGCCACACCGTGCTGTTGCTGGTGCTGGACCTGGAACTGGGCCTGATCGCGCTGCTGGTGTGCCCCATCATCATCGTCGGGCCGCGCGTGTTCGCACCGCGCGCCACGGCGGCCAGTGCGCAGCGCCGCGTGGACGAAGGCCAGGCGCTGTCCGAGATCCAGGAAAACCTGGCCGCCCAGCCCACCATCAAGGCGTTGAGCTTTCAGCGCGCGGCGCTCGAACGCTTCATGTCGCGCAACCAGCATGTGGCCGAGAGCACCCGGCGCGTGGGCATGACGGGCGCCCTGGTCGAGCGCTCGGCCGTCAGCGGCATCGTGCTGATGCAGGTCACCATCACCGGCATCGGCGCCTGGCGGGTGTTCACCGGCGACATGAGCCTGGGCGACCTCGTGGCCTTTCTGGCCTTGTTCGCGACACTGGCGTTTTCGCTCAGCTACCTGGCGCAGTACGCACCCAACCTGTTCGAGGCCGCCGGCGGCATGGCGCGTGTGAACGAGGTGCTCGACGCGCCGCGCGGCGTGGAAGACGCCCATGACGCCGGCACGCTGCCCCCCTTCGAGCGCGAGATCCGCTTCGACAGCGTCTCGTTCGGCTACACCGATGACAGGCTCGACCTGCACGGCCTGGACCTGGTCATCCGCGCCGGCGAAAACGTCGCCTTCGTCGGCCCCAGCGGCTCGGGCAAGAGCACGGTGGTGAACTTGTTGATGCGCTTCTTCGACCCCCAGCAGGGCGCCGTGCGGCTGGACGGGCACGACGTCCGTGGCGTCACGCAGCACAGCCTGCGCGCGCAGATCGCCATCGTGTTCCAGGACAACTTTCTCTTCAACGTGCCGCTGCGCGAGAACATCCGCATCGGCAAGCTCGGCGCCAGCGACGCCGAGGTCGAGCTGGCGGCGCGCGGCGCCGAGATCCACGACTTCATCGCCGCGCTGCCCGAGGGCTACGACACCCTGGCCGGCGAGCGGGGCAGCCGCTTGTCCGGCGGGCAGCGCCAGCGCATTGGCATCGCGCGCGCACTGCTGCGCAACCCGCCCGTCCTGATCCTGGACGAAGCCACCTCGGCGCTCGACCCGGCCACCGAAGCGGCCATCAACGCCACGCTGGAGCGCGTGGCGCGCCAACGCACGGTGATCAGCGTGACGCACCGGCTGGCCAGCGTGGCGGGCTGCGACCGCATCTTCGTGCTGAAGGACGGGCGGCTGGCCGAGAGCGGCCGGCACGACGAGTTGCTGGCGCGGCAAGGCCTGTACGCCCAGCTCGCAACCAAGCAGCACGGCTTTTCCATCAGCAACGATGGCGGCGAGGCCAGCGTCAGCGCCGAGCGGCTGCGCAGCATTCCCATCCTTAGCGACCTGCCGCAGGCGCAGCTGGAGCAACTGGCAACGCAGTTCGCGCTGGAGGAAACCCCGCCGGGCCGCCTGATCTTCGAGAAGGGCGATGCCGGCGACCGCTTCTACCTCATTGCCCACGGCTCGGTGGAAGCCTACAAGGGCGATGTCACCGAGCGCCACGCCCGCATCGCCGTGATGCAGGACGGCGACTACTTCGGCGAACTGGCCTTGATCAGGAAAGCACCCCGCAATGCGTCGGTGCGCACGCTCACCCATTGCCTGATGCTCACCTTGACGCGCGGCCACTTCAACCACCTGCTGGCCCAGGTGCCCGAGCTTCAATCGCGCCTGCTGCAGCGCTACCGACAGGACTGACCGCCTTGATCCACCCCGACACCGAACTGCGCTACAAAAACGCCGACGTGGGTAATGGCGTCTTCGCCACCCGCGCCATTCCCGCCGGCACGATCGTCTGGGCACTGTGTCCTCTGGACAGGCGGCTTACCCCCGTCGAGCGCGCGGCGCTGGCGCCGGCCAGCCGCGATCTGGTGGACCTGTATGCCTATGTCGACGCGGCAGGCGACTTCATCCTGTGCTGGGACCACGGCCGCTTCGTCAACCATTCATGCCAGCCGGCCATGGTGGGGCTGGGCCCGGATATGGAAGTCGCCGTGCGCGACCTGGCACCGGGCGACGAGCTGAGCTGCGACTACGGCAGCCTGAACCTGCTGCAGCCACTGGCATGCCGCTGCGGCGCCGCGGCCTGCCGCGGACAGATCGGGGCCAGCGACCTGCTGCGCATCGCAGGCGAACTGGACAACGCCGCCGCGCAGGTGCTGCCCAGGATCGGCCAGGTGCCGCAGCCGCTGATGCCCTTCGTGCGGGATGCCGGTCTGCTGTCCGACTGGCTGGCCGGCGTGGCGCAGCCGCCCTCGTCGCGCAGCTACCTGTTCGACGCGCCATGATTCACCCGCACGCCGAGCTGGCCATGGTCAGCCCCGACATCGGCCTGGGGCTGGTGGCGCGGCAGTGCATCCCGCGCGGCACGCTGACCTGGGTGCACGACCCGCTGGACCAGGTGCTGCCCGCCGACTTCGTGGCGCGGCTGCCGCCGCTGTTTGCCGACCTGACGGTGCGCTTTGCCTACCGCGACGTGCGTGGCGGCTACGTGCTGGCCTGGGACGACACGCGCTTCATGAACCACAGCTGCCAGCACAACTGCGCGCTGACCCCCTTTGGCTTCGAGATCGCCATCGCCGACATCCTGCCCGGCGAACAGCTGACGAACGACTACGCGATGCTCAATCTCGAGCCCGACGAGCGGCTGGTCTGCCAGTGCGGGGGGCCCCAATGCCGTGGCGTCATCGGCCCGGCCGATCGCCTGGCACGGCAGGCCGGCTGGGATGCACAGATCCAGGTCGCGCTGGCCGGCGCCGGCGCGCTGGACCAGGCGCTTCAGACCTTGCTGCCGTCCGAGATGCTGGCTGCGGCGCGGCTTCACTACGGTGTGGCCGATGCCGCGCGCCCGGCCACGTCGCCTTGAACAGGTGCACGCAGGTCTCGTCGCCGCTACAGGCCAGCCAGGAACGCCAGCAGCAGCCGGTTCACTTCCCCCGCGCGTTCGCGCTGCACCCAATGCCCGGCGCCGGGCAGGATATGGCAGCCACGCAGTCCGGGCAGGGTGTGGTCGAAGCGCTTGATGGATGCCACCGAGGTGGGGAACTTGAGCACGTCGTCGCGATCGCCACCGATGAACATCGACGGCTGCTGGATCGGCAGGCCGCGCCAGGGCGCCATCACCTCCCACGAATGGCGCAGTGAGCGGTACCAGTTCATGCCGCCGAGAAAGCCCGTGCGTTCGAACTCGGCGCTGGTGTAGGCCAGGTCAGCGCGGTTCACCCAGGCGGGCATCGCTGCCGGGTCTTGGGTGTTGTGCAAGAAGCCTGTGCCCGGCGCCAGCAGCCCGGCCACGCCACCGGCGCCGTCGCCCGACAGGCTGTAGGTGATGCGCCGCAGCGTCGCGCCCACATCGGCTTGCAGTTCGGCCTCGGCCACGCCGGGTGTCTGGAAGTACTGCATGTAGAAGTTGCTGATGCCCTGGGCGCGCAGGGCCGACAGCAAGTCCACCGCGCCCGGCGGCGAGTAGGGCACGCTCAGGCCCGCCACGGCGCGGAACATGTCCGGGCGCAGCAGCGCCGCGGCCCAGGCGGCCGGTGCGCCCCAGTCGTGCCCCACCACCACGGCATGGGTTTCGCCCAGCGCCTGCACCAGCGCCACGAGGTCGCCCACGTGGTGCAGCATCGTGTACTGCGCCGGGTCGGCCGGCGCGTCGGTGCCGCCGTAGCCGCGCATGTCGGGGGCGGCGGCGCGCCAGCCGGCAGCGGCGAGTGCGGCCATCTGTTCGCGCCAGGAACACCACAGTTCAGGGAATCCATGGCACAGCAGCACCAGTGGGCCGCTGCCCTGCGTGGCCACCTGCATGCGCAGGCTGCCCAGTTGCAGGGTTTGAAGTTCTGGGGCGGATAGGTTCACGCCAGGCCGCTCAGTCAACGCCGGCCAACAGCGCCTGCAGCTGCGC
>JANOLY010000019.1:0-26371 GCA_031420055.1 Burkholderiales bacterium
CTGCGTTGATCCTGATCGAGATCGGCGACGACATGGCCCGCAACGGCCGCGCCGAGCGTTTGGCCTCGTGGGCCGCGCTGTGCCCGGGCAACAACGAGAGCGCGGGCAAACGCAAGTCGGGCAAGACGGGCCACGGCAACGCCGTCATCAGATACATCCTGTGCGAATGCGCCAATGCCGCGCGCATGACCAAGAGCACGCTGGCGGCAAAGTACCACAGCCTGATGGTGCGCAAGTCGCACAAGAAGGCTATTCGATTGCGGTGGCTCACAAGATGATCCGCTTGACGGCGGGAGGGTTTGACTCGGCCTCAACGTGGGGGGCTTTCACGGTAACGTCACCGGGCGCGGGCTGCCAAGCCGGCGGCCGGTCGCCGCCGGGCGTGGCTTGGGTGCCCGGATGCACCGTTCGTCGGCCCACGCTGGCGTGCTTTACCGGGCCGGCGCAGAGTGCGCCGCATCGCATCCTGCCTACGAAGGAACACACCATGCCATTCACCTTGAACGGCTGGCGCGCCCTGCTCAGCGCCCTGAGCCTGTGCGGCACCTTGCTGGCCGCACCGGCCATCGCCCAGGAAGGCCCTGGCCGCGAAGGCCCGCTGGTGACGGCCGCTTGGCTGCAGCGCAACCTGGCCGACACCATCGTGCTCGACGCCTCGTTCACCTCGCAGCACCGGGCCGGGCACATCCCCGGCGCCATCAGTGCCGACCTCTACCGCTACGGCGTGGCCACGCCCACCCGGGCTGTCATGGAACAGCGGCTGCGCTCCTGGGGCATCAACCCGGGCCGCAAGATCGTCGTGTATGACCAGGGCGGCGACATGATGGCCCCGCGCCTGTACTTCGACCTGCACTACCACGGTGTGCCAGCGGCCGACGTGTTCATGCTCGATGGTGGCCTGGCGCAGTGGCGCGCGCTGGGCGGCGCGGTGACGCAGGGCGCTACGCCCGCACCCGCACCGGGCAGCATTCAAGTCACCGCGCTGCGTGAAGAGTCGCGCGTGCGCTTTGCCGAGTTCTTTGCCGCCTCGGGCGACCGCAGCCGCAACGCGCTGGTGGAAGCGCTGGAGCCCGGCTACCACTACGGCGCGCAGAAGTTCTTCGACCGCGCAGGCCACGTACCGGGCGCGATATTGATGCCCGCCGGCGACTTCTACAACGCCGACAAGACCTTCAAGTCACCCGCCGAGCTGCGCCAGTTGCTGACCTACTTCGGCATCCAACCCGAGCAGACGGTGCACAGCCACTGCGGCGGCGGTGTGGCCGCCAGCGTGCCCTGGTTTGCGTTCAAGTTCCTGGCCGGGCACGCGCAGACCAAGCTGTACATGGAGTCGCAGCGCGAATGGCTGCAAGACGAGCGCGGCCTGCCGTACTGGACCTATGCCGCGCCGCAGATTCGCCGCGAGGCCGTCTGGCTGGACGGCTGGAACGCGCCCATGCTGCGCGCCTTTGGCGTGGTGCAACTGAACGTGGTCGACGTGCGCTCTGCCGACAAGTACCTGCTGGGCCATGTGCCCTTTGCGCTGAACCTGCCGGCGGACACATTGCGCCAGTACCTGGGCCGGCCCGGGCCGCTGGCCGCGCTGCTGGGGCCGGCTGGCGTGAACCCGGACCACGAGGTCGTGCTGGTGTCCGAAGGCGGCTTGACGCTCGACGCGGCCCTG
Organism: Burkholderiales bacterium; assembly: GCA_031420055.1. Taxonomy (GTDB): domain Bacteria; phylum Pseudomonadota; class Gammaproteobacteria; order Burkholderiales; family Burkholderiaceae_C; genus Rubrivivax. Next base: position 1,664 of record JANOLY010000019.1, read on the forward strand.
GCCTTCCTGGCCTTCGAGCAACTCGGGCACAAGAAGGTGTCGGTGCTGATGGAGTCGGTCGACGAATGGGGCCTGCGCGGCTTTGCGCTGGCCAAGGAAGCGACGACCGTGGGCGCGCCCAGGACGCCCAAGGACTTCGCCGTGCCGGCTGCGATCTACCCCCCATCAACCCTGGCGCCGGTGCTGGTCAGCGACCCCACCGAGTCCCGCGGGGTGTTCCCCAAAGTGTTCGTCGCTTCGGGCAAGTCTGCGCCGACACGCGTGCCGCAGGGCACCGTACGTCGCCTGCCCTACACCGACCTGCTCAACGCCGACGGCACGCCCAAACCCGCCAAGGATTTGTGGAAGCTGTTCAGCGACGCCGGCATCCCACGCCACGCCGAACTGCTCTTCTTCGCCGACGACCCGGCCGAGGCGGCCATCAACTACGTGGTGTTCAAGTTGATGGGCTGGCCGGACATCAAGGTGTGGAGGTGTTGGACTCTGTTGCAAGCAACGGGCAATCGGGCCGGGCAAGCCGCAATACTCTCAGGCCCTGCGGCGTACATGCCCGGCCACCCATCGCCCGGCAGTGCTGGGGAACCCCATGCAAAGCAACAACATGCCGGTCGGAACACAAGCTTTCGTCAGGCGGGCGCAGGCCCCCATGGATGTGCTCACCGGTTTCTCGAACAACCGCATCGACGCGCGCCAAGCTCGCAGTCGACACGCGCGACGGGCTGCTTGACGGTTGGCGGCGCAGGCGATGAGGCTCGACACATCTCGGCCGGCGCGGCCGTTGAACTGATTGCTCGGCGCATTGCCGCCGTTGAGCAGCCTCCCACTGGCGCCTGAGCCGCGCCTGGCCTGCTTGTGGCCTGGCTGACAGCGTTTCATCGCGCCCATGTCCTACGCCTTGACGGGGTGTCAAGTACTCGACCAGCGCTGGATTACGAACGACGATCCGTTGCACCTACTTCAGGAACGGCCCCATGACTTCAATGGCCCACGCGCCTGTCCAGCGACCTTCGCGGGCTTTGTTGGGCCGAACCGTTCCGCGCGGCGACGCAACCGCCTGGTCCTTGACGCAGTAACGAACAGTCTTGGCCCAGCGCCAGGATCTTGGGGCCGCCATGTCCACACACATTGATACTTTCAGCGCCCGCAGCGCGTTCAAGTCCGCTTCGAGCGCCGCGCTGAGCCTAGCGGCGCTGCTGCTGAGCGCCTGCGTCAAGACACCGCTGGCGCCCCCGACGCCCATGATGAGGCCCGCCGAGACTGCGACTGTGCCGACAGCCGTGGTGCGCACCGACGCCTCGGTGCCCGCAGCAGCAACAGTGCTGACGCCGGCGGCCGCAGCCAAGACCGACGCTGCGGCCGGGCGGACCAACCGTGCGATGAGCCCGGCTCAGGAGTCCAGCGCGATGCCCCTGCCCGGACAGAACAACGACCACTCAGCGCCACTGACGCCGGCCAAGCGCGCGAGCGGGCCGTAGGTCGGCACGTACTACGCGCACCTCAGTCAGGTCTTGATCCGGCGCAATGCGGCCGTCTCTGCGCGGGCCCAGGGGAAAGTCCAGAAAGGCGTTGGCGACCTCGATCAGGCCGTCAGCGACGTGAAGAACGCTGCCAAGCAGTAACCGGTGTGCTGTGTTCGAGGCATTCTGTCGGACCGCGCGAAGTTCGCGACGGTCCAGCGGGTTTGACGGGAGACGCACGTGAACATTCGCAGCAACAGCTGGATCTGCGTCGCCTGGTGCGCCATGCTGATGGCCGCGCCAACCAAGGCGTCGTTGCTCAGCGCCTGAAGGCGTCGTCGATGACCAACGCGGGGTTACACCAGCGCTGCTACGGTTGGGTCTGCAGGCCGACTGTGGCGTCACTGCGCGAAGTAAGCGTCGTTCAGCTTGAAGCTGGCCATGATGGCTTCGGCCTCCTTGTGCGCGAGCTCGTTGGCGATGACGGGCTTGACCGTGTTCAGCGGCAGCGGCTGACGGTCTTCCACACGAAGGACATGAAAGCCCTGCTCTGTTTGCAGCACCTCGCTCAGCCTGTTGAGCGGCAGGCCGTAAGCCGCCGTCTCGAACGCCGCACCGGTGACGCCACGCACGATGAACCCCATGTCGCCGCCCTTGGCGCGTGAGCCCAGGTCGTCCGACTCGGCCTTTGCCAACGCGCTGAAGTCTGCGCCGGCAAGCAGCCTGGCGCGCAGCGACGTGGCCTTGGCACGCGCTTCGTCGACGGACAGGTCCTTGGCACCCGGCCGCAGTGCAAGCGGCGAACCCTTGGTGCGGATCAGGATATGCCGCACCTTGGGCTGCTCATAGCCCGACTTGTTCTGCTCGTACACGGCCAGGAGTCTGGCTTCGTCCTTAAGGTAGTCGCGGCGCAGTTTGGACACCAACTCGAAGGCCAGGATTTGGTGGGTTGCATGGCGAATCTTTGCGGCCACGGCCGGATCCTGGTCGAGCTTGCGTCGGCGCGCCTCGGCCTCAAGCCCAAGGTGACCGCATCGTCTTCAAGAGCGAGCTCATCGAAGGTTGGGCCGCCGACGTGCCGTTGGACACCTTCGCGCGCACCACCATGCTGAACTGGACGCGCAGCGCCGAGCCCGGCACCTACCTGTACGAGATGATCCACCTCAGCGACTGCGGCAACTACACGCGCCCGCGTGTGGCAGTGGTTCCGCGAAGGCCGGCTGACGCAGCGCACGCTGATCGACAAGCAGCGTGTCAGCAGCAACTGGCGGCAAATCAGCGGGCCGAGCTTCGCCGGCGAGCCGCTGGCTGAATTAGCGCCCTGGGCGGGCGGGCCCGCCCGCCCTCAGTTCAGCTCGGCTTGACGACGGAAGAAGCCACCGCCAGCGTGGCTTCCTTCAGCTTCAGCTTGGCCAGGGCCTTGCAGGCGTCAAGGCTGCTGTTGGCCGCGGCATCAAACGTGGTGGCTGTGGCCTTGGGGCGGAACAGCGGCGCGTTCATCGTGGCCGTCAGCGGCAGCACCATCACCCGGGCGGTGACCACGCAGGTGGTGCCGTTCATGCCGCCCTCGACCTGGCTCAGCCACACGTATTGGCTGCCCTTGATGACCTTCCAGGCCTTCTCGGGGATGTTTTCGTCCATCACCTGTTTGGCCGCCTCGGCGCTGATGAGCGTCGAGTTCGAATGGTCCATCAGCCGCTTGTTGCCGGCCAACTTTTTGGGGTCGGCAGCGTCGGCCGAAGGGGCCAGCACGATGGCTGAAAGGACCAGGGCGAACGCAGGCAGTGTGTTCATGTCGCAGTGGGCTCTGAGGTTGCGGACTGCTGGGTGGCCGGACAGTCCAGACCGGCTCGGGGAAGTGTAGAGCATGGTGCTTCGGTGCTGACTGCAGCGGCACCCAGCGTAGCGCCTAGCGTAGCGCCTACGTGCCGGGCTTAAAATCAACGCCTGCCGCATGCCTGAAACTTCAACACCCGCCGCCGCCCGCCCGGCCACAGGCACGCCCGAAACCCCCACCCTGCCCAACGCCCGGCACGCCGCGCGCGTGCCGGCGCACCTGGGCCGTGAGGCTATCGCGCGCATCCGCCACGCGGCCTACACGCTGCCGCAGGTGGTCAAGCCGGCGGACTTCATTGCCGAAGGCACGGCCGGGTTCGAGTTGCACCTGGACAAGCTGGGCTACGTGCTGCTGCAAAAGCCGGTGTCGGGGCAGCGCCCCAGCCGCTGGATTGCGCCCGAGCTGATGGACAGCGCGCTGGCCCATCTGGACGCTGTGGCCAGCGGCCCGGGCGTGCGTGCGCTCATGCAGGAGCGCAACAGCGCGCTCGAAGCGCATGGCGTGTCGCGCCGGGCCGGCGTGTGGATGCGCTTGATCAGCCACACGCTGGCCCTGGCCGAGCCCGGCTGGCGCGTGCCGGTGTTGTTCCGCGTGCCGGTGGATGCACAAGCGGTGTGGGCCTTCTTTCGCACGGGGGACGCCGATGCGCTCAAGGCCGGCCTGGGCGCACCGGGCGCCTACCCGTTTGCGGCCGAGTTCACGGCCCATCTCGACGGCCTGGTGGCGCGCAGCCGCGACTTCAAGCCGCGCCATGTCGACTCGCTGCTGCCGCGCTTGGTAGCAGAGTGCGCGCGCCCGCAGCCCGCCGCCGACGCGGCCGGGCTGGCCGAGGCCAAGGCGGCCTGCAGCCGAGCGCAAGAGCGCTGGGAACACATCGCCGCCGAGCTGGACACACTGGAGGGCCTGAACAGCGAACTGGCCTTCCAGGGCTACCCCGGCACTTTCGAAAAAGCCCGCCGGCTGGGGCGCCAGATCACCCTGTACGTGGGCCCGCCCAACAGCGGCAAGACGCACGCCGCGTTCGAGCGCCTGGCCCAGGCCATCGACGGCGCGTACCTGGCCCCGCTGCGGCTGCTGGCGCTGGAAGGCCGCGACCGGCTGGTGGCCAAGGGCGTGCCCTGCTCGCTGCTGACCGGCGAAGAAAACGTGCCGGCCGAAGGCGCGCGCGTGGTCAGCAGCACGATAGAGATGGTGGGCACCAACAAGCCCATCGACGTGGCCGTGATCGACGAAGCGCAGATGATCTTCGACGCCAGCCGCGGCTGGGCCTGGACACAAGCCATCGTGGCCGTGCCGGCGCGCGAGGTCATCATCATCTGCTCGGCCTACGCCGTGTCGGCCATTCAAAACCTGCTGGGCCTGTGCGGCGAAAGCTGCGGCGTGCGCCACTTCGAGCGCAAGCAGCATGTCGAGTTGCTGCCCGCGCCGGTGACCATCGCCTCGCTGCGCCTGGGCGACGCGGTGGTGGCCTTCAGCCGGCGCGACGTGCTGATGCTGCGCGACCGCATCGCCGCCGGCGGGCACCCGGTCAGCGTGATCTACGGCGCGCTGCCCCCCGAGGTGCGCCGCCGCGAGGCCGAACGCTTTGCGCAGGGCGAGTCGCACATCCTGGTGGCCACCGACGCCATCGGCATGGGCCTGAACCTGCCCATTCAGCGTGTGCTGTTCAGCACCCTGACCAAGTTCGACGGCGTGGCCGACCGCACACTGGAGACCAGCGAAGTGCACCAGATCGCCGGCCGTGCCGGGCGCTACGGCATGCACGAAGAAGGCTTCGTCGGCGTGCTCGACGAGGCCGAGCCCTCGGCCCTGCGCGTGCTGAAAGAACTGTTGGCCAAGACACCGCGCGCGCCGGCCGATTTCAAGGCGCCTGTGGCGCCCAACGGCTGGCATGTGGACACCATTTCGGCACGCCTGGGCAAGACCCGGCTGCGCGAGGTGCTGGGCGTGTTCATGGAGCAGCTCAAGCTCGACGACGCGCACTTCGCCGTGGCCGAGCTGGAGCAGATGCTGGAGCTGGCCGAGCAGCTAGACCAAAGCGCCGGCACGCTGACGCTGAAAGAACGCTTCGTCTACGCCCAGGCGCCGGTGGACACGCGCACCGACGGCCAGGTGCAGGCCTTCCTGGACTGGGCCGGCAGCCACGCCCACACCGGCCGCGCCGGCAAGCCCTGGTTCCTGGACCAAGTGGACGGCCACAGCCGGCTTGAGCGCATGGAGCAAGCCCTGCGCGCTTGCACGCTGTGGCTGTGGCTGGACCTGCGCTTCCCCGGCATCTACGGCCATGTCGACGAGGTGCTGGCACTGCGCAGCAGCTTGAACGACGGCATCGAGCGGCAGTTGAAGGGCAAGCGCCCGCTGGCCCAGGTGCGCCAGCAGCGTGGGCGGCGCTGAAGGCACGGGCGTGCCGATGGCCGACGCGCCCGATCCGTCCGATCCGACCGATCCGCACAACCTGTCCGGCACGCCGCAGCCCCTCGATGTGACGGTGGCGGCCGCGCCAAAGCTGGCTGCGCTTGGACTGGCGCCCGAACTGGCCGCCGCCGCGGCCGCCGTCGGTTGGGTCACTGCCACGCCCATCCAGGCCCAGGCCATTGCGGCTATCTTGCAGGGCCGCGACGTGGTGGGCCTGGCGCCCACCGGCTCGGGCAAGACTGCCGCCTTTGTGCTGCCGCTGCTGCACCGTCTGTTGGCCGAGCCCAGCCTGCTGGAACAACGCACCAGGCCGCTGCGCGCCCTGGTGCTGGCGCCCACGCGCGAGCTGGCCCAGCAGATCGAGGCTGCTGCCAGCGCGCTGGCCCCCGCGCTGAAAACCGTGCTGGCCGTGGGCGGTGTCTCCATCAACCCGCAGATGATGGCGCTGCGTGGCGGCGCGCATCTGGTGGTGGCCACGCCGGGCCGCTTGCTCGACCTGGTGGGGCAGCGCGCCTTGCAGCTGGGCGGCGTGCAGATGCTGGTGCTGGACGAAGCCGACCGCTTGCTGGACCTGGGCTTTGCCGACGAGATCAGCCGTGTGCTGGCATGGCTGCCCGCCAAGCGCCAGACGCTGCTGTTCTCGGCCACGCTGCCTGCAGCCGTGGCCACCCTGGCCGAGCAGGTGCTGCGCGACGCCGTGCGCATCGACGTGCGGCCCCGTGGCGACGCGCCGGTGGGCGACGTGACCCAGCGCGCCATCGAAGTCGACACCGCCCGGCGCACGCCGCTGCTGCGCCACCTGATTGCCAGCGAGGGCTGGACACGCGTGCTGGTCTTCGTCGCCACGCAATACGCCAGCGAGCACGTGGCCGACAAGCTGCGCCAGGCCGGCCTGCCCGCCGCGGCCCTGCACGGCCAACTCAGCGCGGGCCGGCGGCGCCAGGCCTTGCTGGACCTGGCCGACGGCCGCCTGGCCGTGCTGGTGGCCACCGACCTGGCCGCGCGCGGCATCGACGTCGACGGCTTGGGCGTCGTCGTCAACCACGACCTGCCGCGCTCGGCAGTGGACTACACGCACCGCCTGGGCCGCACCGGCCGCGCGGGCGCGGCGGGCCTGGCGGTGAGCTTCATCTGCGCCGACGCGCCGGGCAGCGAGCCGCACTTTCGCCTGATCGAAAAGCGCCAGGCCCAGCGCGTGCCGCGCGAACGCCTGGCGGGCTTCGAGCCCGCGGCCCTGACTGCCCCGGCGCTGGTGAGCGACCCCCAGGGCGGCATCAAGGGCCGGCGCAAGAGCAAGAAAGACAAACTGCGCGAGGCGGCGCGACCGGGTTGAGGTCTGGACCGCAGTTCGGCGGTTCTATTCATTTGCTATTCACGCCATTGGCGACTTACATGTCAATTTACATGTAGGATTGCCTCTATTTTTCGCCACTTTATCTATTCATGGACTCTCCCGACGCCGAACTGTCCACCCGGCTGCTGGCCACCCTGGCCGCGCGCGGCGTGGCCGACTCCGGCGCGCTGCAGCAGGCCCTGGGCCGCAGCCAGCCCACGGTGTCGCGGCTGCTGGTGGGGCTGTCGTCGCAGCTCGTGGTGCTGGGCCGGGGCAAGCGCACGCGCTATGCGCTGCCGCACGGCATCCTGGGTCTGCCGGCGCAGCAGCCACTGCTGGCGGTGCACGAGAACGGGCAGGTTGAAGACTGGGGCCGTCTGAGCTTTCTGCACGGCCAGCGCGTGCATGTGCAAGCCCCCGGAATCGACGTGCTGGTGCAGGGCCGGCTGCCGTGGTTTCTGGCGCCGCTGCGCGGTGAAGGCTTCATCGGCCGGCTGCACGCCCGCGAGCTGGCCGCCTGGGGCCTGCCCGCCAACCCGGAGCAATGGACGCTGGAGCAAACGCTGTTCGCCGCGCTCCACGCACGCGACGCACCCGGGGCCCTGCAACTGGGCGAAGGCCCCCCTGCAGCGGCATCCACGGAGCCGGCCGTCAAGAGCGCCCGCACGACCACGGCGGACTGGGACGCCCTGGCCGACGCCACCACGCACACCGGCCCGGCAGGCAGCTCGGCCGGCGGCGAGCAGGCCAAGTTCCTGACGCGTGACGCCGACGACGGCGGTGCACTATTGGTCAAGTACTCGCCGCCGCGCGGCACCCCGTTCGGTGTGCGCTGGCACGACCTGCTGCATGCCGAGGCGCTGGCGCTGGCGGTGCTGGCCGAACACGGCGTGGCCGTGGCCGAATGCCGCGTCGTTGAAACCGCACGCCGCACCTACCTGGCGTCACGCCGCTTCGACCGCCACGGCCTGCACGGGCGCTCACACGTGGTGCCGCTGCACGCCGTGCACGACGCCTTTGTGCCCGGCCCGCGCCAGCACTGGGCCGCCACCTGCGGGGCGCTGGCCGAGCAGCGCCGACTGCCTGTCCAGGCCGCGGCGCAATCGCGTGCGCTGCTGCACTTCGGCCGGCTGATCGGCAACACCGACATGCACTTCGGCAACCTCAGCCTGCGTGTGGCGCTGCCCGATGTGGCCGCCGGCCGCTTCACGCTGGCGCCCTGCTACGACATGCTGCCCATGCGCTGGCGGCCCGACGCCCACAGCGGCGAGTTGGGCCTGCTGCCCTTCACGCCCGAGCCCATGGACCTGCAAAGTGCGGCGCGGCCTGTCGCGGCGCTGTTCTGGCAGCGCGCCGCGCGGGCGTCAGCGCTGAGTGCTGACTTCAGGGAACTGGCGGCCACGATGGCGCAGCGCCTGGCCGGTTGAAGTGCTGAGGCCGCGAGCCCAGGGTGCCGCTGGCAGAATCGCCGTCCGCCCGCGCTTGACAGCTCCACCATGCACAACCTTCGTAGCCTGCTTGTTGCCCTGCTGATCGTCACCACCCCGGCTCTGGCCGCCGAGCCCGACGCCCAGGCCACCAAAGCCCTGCACGCATTGTTCGACCGCAGCTGGCAGGTGCTGGCCGAGCGCACCCCGGAGTGGGGTACCTACCGCGGCGACCACCGCTACAACGACCGGCTGAGCGACGCATCGCCCGCCGCGCGGGCCAGCGACCAGGCACGCACGCGCGAGTTCCGGGCTGCAGCCCAGGCCATCCCGGCGCAAGGGCTGTCGGCGACCGACCGTGTCTCACGCGACATGTTCATCCGCAGTGCCGAGCGACGCCTGACTTTCGAAGCCTTCGAGGGCTACCAGCTCATGGGCATCGGTTCCAACGGCGGCACGCAAAGCTGGTTGTCCGGTCTCCTGCGCGTGGTGCCCATGGCGCGGGTCGAACACGCCGAACAGCTGCTCAAGCGGCTGGCCGCCGTGCCACAGCGCATGGACCAGGACATCGCGAACCTCAAGCGCGGCATGACGCTGGGCTACGTGCCGCCGCGCACGGTGCTGCAACGCGCGCTGGCCGAGATCGACGCGCAGCTGCCGGCAGACCTTGAAACCGGCCCGTTCTACGCGCCCTTCAAGCGCCTGGGCAAGGACATCAGTGACGCCGACCGCGCCCGCTTGCAAGCCGCCGGCCGCGCGGCGGTAGAACGCGACGTGCTGCCCGCGATGCGCAAGCTGCGCGCCTTTGTGGCCGGCGAGTACCTGACCCAAGCCCCGGCCGAAGGCGCGCTGCTGCGCTACCCGGACGGCGTGAAGCTGTACGACGAGCTGGTGCGCCAGCAGACCACCACCGAGCTGCGCGCGGCCGAGGTGCACGCCATCGGCCTGCGCGAGATGGCGCGTCTGCGCGGCGAGATGGAAGCGGTGATGCGCGAGCTGAAGTTCGAAGGCGACTTCGCGGCCTTCATAAAGTACCTGAACACCGAGCCGCGCTTCTTCCACAAAGACGCCGACTCCTTCCTGGCCGGCTACCGCGACATCACCAAGCGCATAGACGCCGAAATGCCGCGCTTGTTTGCCGAGCTGCCGCGGGTGCCGTATGGCGTGCGCGCGATGCCGGCGCAGTTCGGCCCCGACCGTGCCGAGTACTACGACCGCCCTGCCGACGATGGCAGCCGCGCCGGCTACTTCAACGCCAACGCGCTGGGATTCGCCAAGCGGCCCATCTGGGGCATGGCCTCGCTGGCCGCCCACGAAGCCGTGCCCGGCCACCACCTGCAGATCGCCCGCGCCATGGAACTGCGCGGCCTGCCCCAGTTTCGCCGTGGCGGCTTTGGCTACACCGCCTTCACCGAAGGCTGGGCGCTGTACGCCGAAACGCTGGGCAACGAGATCGGCCTTTATGCCGAACCCACCAGCCGCTTCGGCCACCTCCAATGGCAGGCGCTGCGCGCGGCGCGGCTGGTGGTGGACACCGGCATCCACGCGCAGGGCTGGAGCCGCAGCCAGGCCATCGAGTACATGGTCGAGCGCACCGGCATCGAGCGCGGCTTTGTCACCTCCGAGGTCGACCGCTACACCTCCGACCCCGGCCAGGCGCTGGCTTACATGATCGGCCAGATGAAGATCCTCGAGCTGCGCGAACGCGCCCGCACCCGGCTGGGCCCGCACTTCGACATCCGCAAGTTCCACAACGCCGTCATCGACACCGGCGCGCTGCCGCTGACGACGCTGGAAGTGCTGATCGACGCGTGGATCAGCCAGCAAGCGGCCGGCTGACTTACGCCAGCAGCCCCGCGGCCATGCGCCGCAGGGCGCCGGCGTCCAGCGACTTGGCGCCGGGCTGGGCTTCAGCGATCACCGCCAGGCGGTTCAAGATGCCGGCCGCAAAACGGTGCGCCGCGGCCATCGTCTCTTCGTCGCTGTCGTAGGTGTCGTAGGCCTCGACGGCCACGCCGCTGTCGGAGGCGATCTTCTTGATGTCCAGGCGGGCGGCGGGGGCGGGTGTGGCCATGGGGAACTCCTTGCGGGTGGGCTTGGTCGGCACTCTACAGCCCCGGCGGTCCGGGCGGCTTCAGGCCGGCACTTCGTCCCACGGCGCGGTGCTGGTGTCAGCAGCAGCCCCCAGCGGGGCGGCTGCTGCTGGCGCGGGGGCTGACGTGGACGCAGGCGCTGCGTCACGCACCAGCAGCCCGCCCAAGGCCTCGATCAGCTCGGGCACCAGCTGGCGCAGCTCGCCGGTGGTGATGACCACGTTGGCGTCGAAGCCGCCGCCATCGTCGTTGGCACCGGCCTGGGCGTCGCGGCCCGGACCTTCGAGCACGCCGCCCTGCAGCTTGATCTTCTTCAGCGCACCGGTCTCGGTCAGCACAAAGCTGACGCGCCCACGCCAGGTCAGCGCCAATTGCGTGGGCAGTTTGCCTTGGCGGATGTGCTCGGCGATCTCGGCGATCTCCAGCCCGTGGCGGGCGTAGCGCACGGCGGCTTTTTCGCTGTCGGGCTGCTTCAGTTCGCATTCGCGGTCGATGCTGAAACCGGCCGGCGCCTCTTTCTCGGTCAACCACGCGCCCATGGCCGTGGCCGGTGCCAACTGGGTCTGCACCTGGCGCAGCGCCATGCCGCCGCCCAGCAGCTCGTGCAGCCGCGTCACCAGGGCGTCGGCCTTCTTGGCGCTGGTGGCGCCGATCAACACCGTCTGCGCCTTGGCGTCCAGCCACACCAGCGTGTTTGATTGCTTGGGGAAGGCGCGCGGCAGCAGCTCGTGCACGATCTCTTCTTTCATCTCGCGCACGCGCTTGCCCTTGGGGCGGCGGCCGGTTTCTTTTTCGATCTGGTCCAGCCGCTCTTCAAGCTTGGGTTTCAGCGCGCTGCCGGGCACGGCGCGCGTTTCGGTGCACAGCTGCAAGATGAGCTGGCGGCCGATGCTTTCGATCAGCGCGGCGTGTTTGTCGCCGCGCGGCGCCACCCAGCCGGCCGACTCTTGCTGCGAGGGGCTGCACTCCACAAAGCGCACGGCTTGCAAGCGCGCCTCGATGGCAGACAGGGCTTGGGTGTCCCAGTGGTCGAAGCGGTAGACGAGTGCGTTCTTGAACATGGTGGCATGAGGGGGTGGGGGGCGGATTCTAGGGTCGGGGGGCATCCCCGCCGCGGCAGCAGAGAATGCACCCATGAAAGCACCCCCCCGGCTGCAAACGCTGATCGACGAAGGCCTGATCGACAGCGTCGTGCGCCAACTCATGAGCGGCAAGGAAGCCAACGTCTACGTGGTGCGCTGCGGCGACGACACCCGCTGCGCCAAGATCTACAAGGAAGCCAACAACCGCAGCTTCCGCCAGGCGGTGGACTACACCGAGAACCGCAAGGTCAAGAACACCCGCCAGGCCCGCGCCATGGCCAAGGGCACCCGCTTTGGCCGCGAAATGCAAGAAGCCGCCTGGCAAAGCGCCGAGGTCGACGCGCTGCGTCGCCTGGCCGCCGCCGGCGTGCGCGTGCCCAAGCCCTACAACTTTCTCGAAGGCGTGCTGCTGATGGAGCTGGTGGCCGACGCCAACGGCGACGCCGCGCCGCGGCTGAACGACGTCGTCTTCACGCCCAAAGAAGCGCGCGCCCACCATGCGACGCTGATGCGCGAGGTGGTGCGCATGCTGTGCTCCGGCGTGGTGCACGGCGACCTGTCGGAGTTCAACATCCTGCTGGCCTCAGACGGCCCCGTCATCATCGACCTGCCGCAGGCCGTGGACGCCGCCGGCAACAACCACGCACCGCGCATGCTGCTGCGCGACGTCGACAACCTGCGCGGCTTTTTCGGCCGCTGGGCGCCCGAGCTGCTGGCCACCGCCTACGGGCCGGAGATCTGGCAGCTCTACGAGCGCGGCATGCTCGGCCCCGACGTTGCGCTCACCGGCCGCTACGAGCGCAAGGCCGGCACCGTGGACCTGGGTGCGGTGATGCGCGAGATCGCCGCTGCCCGCGATGAAGAGGACGCAAGGCGGCTGCGCATGGCTTGAATCCAAGGCCCCGGGTGCGCTGGACAGGGGTAATCTAGGCGCCCCGGTGCTCATCGCCGGCCGCCACCGACGAAAGGACTGCCGTGAACCGCGATTCTTTTCTGCCCACCCAGCGCTTGACCACCTCGGTGCCCATCGCCCAGGCCCGGCCCTGGCACGAGAACCCCGTGACGCTGGACTCACCCGCGCTGGAGGTGATGACCGACCTGTGCAAGGTGAAAGCCGCCACCATCAGCCCCAGCGCGCCGCTGCAATACGCTGAACAGATGATGGTGTTCCAGGGCGTGCGCATGCTGTTTGTCGTCACCGAGGTGCCGGCCTTTGAAGGCCTGGTGACGCACACCGACCTGCACGGCGACAAGCAACTGCGGGCGGTGCACGACCGCAAGGTGATCTACGACGAGCTTTGTGTGGCCGATGTGATGACCGAGCTGACCCACATCGACACCATCGCGCTGGCCGACCTGAGAACGGCCGTGGTCGGCAACCTCGTGGCCACGCTCAAGCGCAGCGGCCGCAACCACCTGCTGGTACTGCAAGCCGCTGACCAGGGCACGCCCAGCCGCGTGCGCGGCGTCATTTCCCGCTCGCAGATTGAACGCCAGTTGGGCAGCGCCATCGACATCACACCCATCGCCAGCAGCTTCTCCGAAATCGAGCGTGCCTTGTCATGAGCCCGCCGGGCCGCCCCAGCGAAGGCGTCATGGGCGACGCCGCGCAACCGCTGTTCGACATCGACATGGCCGTGGCGCCCCGGCCGGTGAGCCCGTTGTTCAGCCCGCCGCGGTGAGTCGCGCCCAAGCCGACCTGCACCGGCACAGCCCGGCCGCCGAGCGCAACGCCGGCCCCATCCTGGCCGAACTGCAGCGCTGCTTGCCCGCGCGCGGCCTGATGCTCGAGATCGCCAGCGGCACCGGCCAACACGCCGCGCACTTTGCCACCGCGCTGCCCGGCTGGCAGTGGTTGCCCAGTGACGGCGACCCGGCTTCGCTGGCGTCCATCAGCGCCTGGTGCGCGGCCGCGCCGAACGTCTTGCCGCCCATCGCCCTGGACGTGGCGCTCACGCCGTGGCCGGGCGTGCCAGCCAGCGTGGACGCCATGTTCTGCGCCAACCTGCTGCACATCTCGCCCTGGGCCACCACGCCAGCGCTGCTGCAAGGCGCCGCGCGCCACCTGTCGCCGCCCGGCCTGCTGCTGCTGTACGGCCCCTACCTGGAAGAAGGCGTGGCGACGGCACCCAGCAACCAGGCCTTCGACACCGACCTGCGCGCGCGCAACCCGGCCTGGGGTTTGCGCCGGCTGGCGGATGTGCTTGCCCAGGCGCACAAAGCCGGCCTGCATCTGCAAGAACGCGTCGCCCTGCCCGCCAACAACCTGCTGCTGGTGCTGGCCCGCCAGGCCAGCGCGTGAAGTACCTGGCCGGCTACCCCGCCGAGCTGGTGGCGGGCGTGCCGGCACTGCTGGCAGAAAAGCGCCTGGCCGCCACCGTGCTGCTGCGCTACCCCGAGCCGCACGGTGTGCGCACCGACCGCGCGCTGTACGACTACGTGGCCGGCCTCAAGGCCCAGCACCTGCGCCAGTCCGCACCCCTGGCCAAGGCCGTGTTCGACGCCAAGCTGCACATCGTGCGCAACGCCCTGGGCACCCACACCGCGGTGTCGCGCGTGCAGGGCAGCCAACTCAAGGCCAAGCGCGAGATCCGCATTGCCAGCCTGTTCAAGGACGCCCCGGCGGCCTTCCTGAAGATGATCGTCGTGCACGAACTGGCGCACCTGAAAGAGCGCGAACACGACCGCGCCTTCTATGCGCTGTGCCGACACATGGCGGCTGACTACCACCAGCTGGAGTTTGATGTGCGGCTGTGGCTGACGGGGCTGGAGTTGGAGGCCACAGGCTCGCCGTGAAGTGGTGCAAACCGCCCCCCGATCCGCGGGGGGTGGGCATTGCCGGCAGTGCGAGTCGGCGTCAACAATGCACGCCAGAGCCTGTTTTTCTTGGGCTTCGTCAATGCAATGTCCCAAATCCGGAGTGTCCACATGAAACCCGACTCGCGCCGATTCCTCTTGTCTGCCCTGCTGGGTCTGGCTGTGCTGCAGCCGGCGCAGGCCATCGTCGTCAACAGCACGTTTGGCGCCGCCGGGGCATTGGCCTTCGGGTCAGGGTTCAGCAGCGTGGTCCAGGTCACCAATGGCGGCAGCGTCTGCAGTGGCGCTGTCATTTCAGCCACCGCCATCCTCACTGCGCAGCATTGCACGTTCGGCGCTGGTGCCGGTGCCCTGGGTGTCAGGTTCGACCAAAACGGCGACGGCGTCTTCGACCAGACGAACGGTGTGACCGCCAAGTTCGAACTCGACGCCACCAACGTATTGCTTGACGGCACCGACATGGCGATTCTGACCATAGGCGGCTTGCTGCCCGGCTGGGCGACACCGTTCGAGCTGTTTGCCGGCGACCCCTTCGCAGAGCTGGTCACGCTGGTCGGTTTCGGTCAGCGCGGCGTGGAAAGTGTGAGCGGCGCGTCGCCGTTAGGCGTGCGCTGGGCTGCAGAAAACATCGTTGACGCCGTGGGGGCAGCACCGCCTGGCGGTGGTGGGGCCAACATCATCTCTACCGACTTTGACAACGGCACGGCGGGCGCCAATACCCTGGGTTATCTGGGCAGCTCGGCCACGCCGCTGGCGCGCGAAGGCACCACCGCCGGTGGCGACAGCGGCGGCCCGCTGCTGATCAGCCGGGGTGGCAACTATCTGATCGGTGGCGTGCTCAGCGGAGGCACCAGGGCAGACAGCGGCTATGGCGACATTTCGTGGTGGACCGGCATTTCGATGTACCGGACGCAGATAGAAAGCTTTGGCGGCCGCTTCTACACCGCACCCACCAGCCATGGCGTTCCTGAGCCAGGCTCACTGGCGCTGGCGATGTTCGCCCTGTTGTCGGTTGGCGTGGTGGGTGTTCGGGCCAGGCCGACCTGAGTCGGCCCGTCTGCGGTTGAGGGTTCCGCGCAGGACGGCGTTCCACGCCGACCCTGCTGCGTCATTTACGCCGGCCTGATCAATCCGCCCTCGACCCATTCGCGCGCAAGCGCTGCGCTGAGCTTGTAGCCTGCCGCCACGCGCCACTGCGCCAAGGGCTCACCAGCGAGGTCGAACGCCGCCAGCACCGCATGCGCATCGTCGTCATCCGGCACGATGTCCAGCGTGACGCGCACGTGGCCGTCGGCGCCGTTGACCATGAACTCGCGGTGCAATTGCGCGTGCAGCGCTTGCTCGTGGCGGCGCACCACTTCGGCGGCGGTTTTCACCAGCGTGTTGAAGGCGTTGGTGTCCAGCGGCTTGGGGTTCTTCTTGTCGCGGCCCATGGTCCAGGGGCCCACCAGCGCGGGCTCGGGCTGGCCTTGTTTGATCATCTCCACGGCCCAGCCTTCGTCGTCGTTGTTCTTGACGACGCGCGCCGTCCAGCCGTGGTCGCGCCACAGGCAGGGTTCGTAGATCGGTTCGCTGGTGTTGCTGTCTTCGGTGTCGGTCATGGCGAGGTTCATCAGGATCAGGTGAGAGGCAGGCAGCGTCATCCGCCCGCGCGTTTGGCCGGGTGGCCGGCTTGTTTCAGCCAATCAACGACGCGATCGGCATGGTCGCCCTGCACTTCGAGCACACCGCTCCGGGCCGTGCCGCCGGCGCCGCAAGCGCTGCGCAGGCGCTTGCCCAGGTCGGCCAGCGTCGCGGCGTCCAGCACCAAGCCGCGCACCACCGTCACGGTCTTGCCGCCGCGGCCCTGCTTTTCGCGGCTGACGCGCACCACGCCGTCGCCGGCCGGGGCCTGGCGGGCCAGCGCGGCGCAGGTGCAGGCGGCCACGGCCTGGCGGCATTGCGGGCACATGCGGCCGGCTTCGGTGGAATAGACCAGGCCGCCGGAGCCGGTGTTTTTCATGACCATGGGGTAGCGCGCAAGCAGGGGCGGTGGAGCGGGATGCAAGAAGCTGCCGTGCGGTGGAATTGTGACGGCCCGGCTGCGCCAGGCGCTGCAAACGGCGCCCCGGCGCGGCGCCAGGGTGTGGTAGTGTGCGATCCAGGAGGCCACCATGCTGACTCATGAAACGCTCCGCACCCCCGCCAGAAGCACCCAGGCCGAGGTCGGCTTCAGCGTCCAGCTGCCCTTGCCCTCGGGCCGAGAAGACGCGGCAGAACCGTTGCGGCAGACGCTACAGGCGATTGCCCCGTTCGTGGCCGCGGGCACCCTGGCCCAGCAGGACCAGGTGTTCCGCAACGTGGTGGACGGCATCATTGCGGCCACGCCCATACGCGGCCTGGACGCAGCCCGTGCGGCGCTGGAGCAGCGTGCCATTGCGGCCGTGTTTTCAGGCACCGAATGGCTGACCGCCGAGCAAATTGGCCGCCTGCGCGACCCCGGCGCCAAGAACCCGCACGGCACGGCCAACCGCTGGCGTGCCGAAGGCCGCGTATTTGCGCTGACCAAGGCCGGCGTGCTGTACCACCCGCGCTATGCCTTCGACGAGCTTTGGGACCCGCACCCCGTGCTGGCCGAGGTGCTGGCCACTCTGGTGGGCTATTCGCCTTACCGCATGGCGTCGTGGTTCGAGTCGAGCAACGGCCACCTGCGTGGCGCCCGGCCGCGCGAGCGCTTGCTGGCCGATGCGCCGGGCGTGCTGGCCGCCGCGGCGCGCCAGGTGCGGCCCGCCGAGCACGGCTGAGCGGCCGTGCTCCAGCCGCCGCTGCCCCCGCCCGCGGCTGGCAGCCCGGCGTTGCGCACGGTGCAGCCGGGCACCTGGTGGCGGGTGCACAGGTTCTCGCACCGCACGGGCCACTTTGCGCCGCAGGCCTTCAACACCAGCGGGCGGGGTCACGCCCGCTTCAGCCCACTGCGCGTGGGCCGGCGCGTGGTGCCCACGCTGTACGCGGCGCAAACGCTGGAAGGCGCGCTGATGGAGACGGCGCTGCACGACTTGCCTTACCCGTCTGAGAGCCACATCCACGACTTGCAGCGCGACCTGCAAAGCGATCTGCACGCATCAAAAATTGCGATCGCGGAGCCGCTGCACCTGGTGGACCTGGGCAAGCTGGGCTTGCAGCGCATGGGCCTGCGCGTGTCGCAGATGTTCGAGACCAACGCCTGCGACTACGCCCGCACTCAAGCCTGGGCGCGCTGGCTGCACGGCACCCTGCCCGAGGCCCAGGGACTGCACTGGATGTGCGCACGACAGCCCGAATGCGCCGGCATCCTGTTGTTTGGCGACCGCGTTCCCGCCGCTGCGGTGGGCGCCAGCACCGACCCCAGCCTGCACATCGCCCACCCCCAGGTGCTGGGTTCGCTGCTGGCGCTGCTGCACCGCCTGGGCTGCGGTGTGGCGCCCGACAGGTAGGCGTGCCGCGCCCGCGCTTCAGTCGTCCAGCAGGCGCAGCTTCACAGCCTTGCCCTTGATGCGCCCGCCCTGCAGGCGCTGCAGCACCTGGGGCGCAATCTCCAGCGCCACGGCCACATAAGTGGCGAAGTCGTTGACGTTGATCTTGCCCACTTGCGCGGCGGCAAAGCCCAGGTCTTTGGTGAGCGCACCCAGCACGTCGCCAGCGCGGATCTTCTCCTTGCGCCCGCCCAGGATCTGCAGCGTGGCCATGGGCGGCATCAGCGGCTCTTTGCTGGCCGGCGTGAGTTCGCTCAACGGGTGCCATTCGGTGGTGAAGCCACCGGCATGCTCGATCTGCCCCACCCGCCCCATCTCGTCCAGGCTGGCCAGGCTGAAGGCCCAGCCGGCTTCGTCGACGCGCCCGGTGCGGCCGATGCGGTGGGTGTGGGTGTCGGTGTCGGGCGAGATGTCGACGTTGATGACGGCTTCCAACTGCGCGATGTCGAGACCGCGCGCGGCGATGTCGGTCGCCACCAGCACGCTGGCGCTGCGGTTGGCGAAGCGGATCAGCACCTGGTCGCGGTCGCGCTGTTCCAGGTCGCCGTGCAGTTCCAGCGCGGCGTAGCCTTGGGCGCGCAGCACCTGCACGAGGTCGCGGCACTGCTGCTTGGTGTTGCAAAAGGCCAGGGTGCTGACCGGGCGGTAGTGGTCCAACAGCATGGACACGGCGTGCAGGCGCTGGTCTTCACGCACCTCGTAAAAACGCTGGCGGATCTTGGTGGTGGCGTGCACCTCGCGCAGTTTCACTTCTTGCGGCTGGCGCATGAAGGCGGCGCTGAGCTTGGCGATGCCATCGGGGTAGGTGGCCGAGAACAGCAGCGTCTGGCGTTGCGCCGGGCATTGCTTGGCGACTGTCGCGATGTCGTCAAAGAAGCCCATGTCCAGCATGCGGTCGGCTTCGTCCAGCACCAGGGTGTTGAGCGCGTCCAGCCGCAGGCTGCCGCGTTCCAGGTGGTCCATGATGCGGCCCGGCGTGCCCACCACGATGTGCGCGCCATGCTCCAGGCTGGCCAGTTGCGGGCGCAGCACGGCGCCGCCGCACAGGGTGAGCACCTTGATGTTGTCTTCAGCAGCCGCCAGCCGGCGCACCTCTTGCGTCACCTGCTCGGCCAGTTCGCGCGTGGGGCACAGCACCAGCGACTGCACGGCAAAGCGTCGCACATTCAAGTTGGCCAGCATCACCAGCGCAAACGCCGCCGTCTTGCCGCTGCCGGTCTTGGCCTGGGCGATGAGGTCCTTGCCGGCCAGGGCCAGCGGCAGGCTGGCGGCCTGGATGGGTGTCATTCCCAGGTAGCCCAAGCGCTCCAGGTTGGCCAGGGTGGTGGGGGGCAGGGGCAGGCTGGAGAAGGGCGGGCCGGCGTTGGCCGGCGCCGGCGCGGCTGCCGTGGGGGCAGCGGCTGGGGAATCGTTGTGCATGCCCGATTGTCGGCGTGCGGCGGCGGCGCCGTGCGCGGCGCTGTGCGGGGCGGCGCTCAGCCGTGCGTCAAGCGCACCAGCAAGCCGGTGATGGGCCGACCCTGGTCGTGGCGCAGGGTCTGCCGGTCCAGCTGCTGCACCGCGAAGCCATGCGCCGCGGCCAGCTCGTGCAGATAGCCCTGCGAATGGGCATAGCGTGTGCTGGGCCGCAGTTGCAGGCCGTGGCCGGGGTCGGCTTCTTCGACCGAGAACACAAACTCGCCGCCCGGCAGCAGCACGCGCGCCACGCCGGCAAACACGGCCTCCAGCGCGCCGATGTAGACGAAGACATCGGCGGCCAGGACCAGCCCGTAACGTTCGGGCCCGGCCTGCAACTGCGCCACCACGTCGGCATGCCACAGGTGGCGGTACAGCCCCAGGGCGCGCGCCTTGTCCAGCATCTGGCTGGAGAGGTCCACGCCGTCGATGGCGTCGCACACGGGTTGCAGCAGCGGGGCCATCAAGCCCGTGCCGCAGCCCAGGTCCAGCGCCGCCGCATAGCGCCGCCCGGGTGGCAACAGCGCGGCCAGCAGTTGCGGCGTGCGGTAGCCCAGCTGGGCCACCAGGTGGGTGTCGAAGTCGTCGGCATAGCGGTCGAACAGCTGCTCCACATAGGCCCGCGGCGCTGCTTGCGGCAACGCGCCACCGCTCACCGAAGCCAGAAAGTAGGCGTTGAGTTCGGCGTCGCCGCCCTGCGCCAGGGCCTGGCGGAAGCTGTGCGCGGCTTCGTCCAGGCGGCCCAGGTCTTTGAGCAGCGTGCCCCGGCACGACCAGGTGCTGGCCACGCCGGGCTCCAGCGCCAGGGCGCGGTCGTAGCTCGTCAGCGCCTCGTCCCGGCGGCCCAGCAGCTGCAGCGTCTGGCCGTGGTGGAACCAGGCCTCGCCGTCGGCGGGCTGCAGCGCCATCAACTGCTGCAACGCCGCCAGCGCCTGCGCGGGCTGGCCCAGCGCGTTGAGCAGCAGCGCGCGCTGAAAGTGCGCCGGGGCCAGGCCGGGCGCGTGCGCCAGGGCCTGGTCGTAGGCCGCCAAGGCCTGCTGCGGACGCGCCAGCGCGGCCAGGGCGGCGGCGCGGTGGCACAGCGCCTCGGAGCTGTGGGGCTCGGCGGCCAGGGCCTCGTCCAGCAGCGGCAGGGCCTCGTCGGCACGGCCCAGCCGCGTGAGCGTGGCGGCCAGGTTCATCAGCGTTGACGGCCGCCCCGGCAGCGCCGCCAGCGACTCCCTGAACGCCGCTTCGGCCGCCGCCCAGTCGCCGGCCTCGAAGGCCTGCACGCCATCAAGAAAGCAGGTGCGGGCGGTGTCGAAAGGGGCGTTCATGGGCAGTGGCGGCACAGGGTGGCGCAGGATAGCCGCCCGCCGGGCGTTGGCCTTAGCATGTCCACACACCCTGTACAGCCCGTGCAGCGCGCCGCCCCCATCCACACACCCAAGCCCGGAGCCCCACCCCATGCGCAAGCTGCTTGCCACCTTGGCCCTCGCGGCACTGACCTGTGCCCCTGCGGCCCAGGCCCAACAAGACTTCAGCCAGGTCGAGATCCGGGCCGAGAAGCTCAACGACACCACCTACATGCTGATGGGCGCCGGCGGCAACATCGGCCTGAGCGTGGGCGAGGACGCCGTCTTCATCATCGACGACCAGTTCGCGCCGTTGGTGCCCAAGATCAAGGCGGCTATCGCGCGCATCACGCCCAAGCCGCTGCAGTTCGTGTTGAACACGCACTTCCACTTCGACCACACCGGCGGCAACGAGGCCTTGGGCAAGGAAGGCGCCTGGATCGTCGCGCACGACAACGTGCGCCGGCGCATGAGCAGCGACCAGCTCATCAGCTTCATAGGCGCGCGCCAGCCGGCCTCGGCCAAGTCTGGCCTGCCGGTGATCACCGTGGCGGGCAGCATCAGCTTTCACATCAACGGCGACGAAGTGCACGCCTTCCACGTACCCAATGCGCACACCGACGGCGACCTGATCGTGCATTTCCGCAAGGGCGACATCGTGCACATGGGCGATGTCTACTTCAACGGCTTTTACCCCTTCATCGACAGCAGCAGCGGCGGCAGCGCCGACGGCGTGCTGGCCGCGGTGGACCGCGTGCTGGCCCTGGCCACCGACAAGACCAAGATCATCCCCGGCCACGGCCCGCTGGCGAGCAAGAAAGACCTGCAGGCCTACCGCGATTTGCTGGCCACGGTGACGCAGCGCATCAAGCAACTGCGCCGTGACGGCCGCAGCGACGAGCAGATCCGCGCCGCCAAGCCCGCTGCCGACTTCGACGCCAAGTACGGCGGCGGCTTCATCAAGCCCGAGCAGTTTGTGCAGATGATGTTGGGGGCGATTGCGAAGTGACGACCTGCGGCCTGTGCGCACTGCGCTCGCGCCGGCTGTTCACCGGCTTGCTGGCCGGCAGTGCGGCCGGCTTGGCCTGGGCGCAGCAAGACGGCGGCCTGCGCAGCGAGGTCGGGCGCGAGTCGCGCTTCACCAAACTGGTGTCGGCCGAACAGGTCGAAGGTGCGGCCGTTCAGCAGTACACGCAGATGCTGGGCCAGTACAACCAAAAGGGCGCGGTGATGCCGGCCAGCCACCCGCAGGTGGTGCGGCTGCGCTCCATCGCCCAGCGCATCATTCCCTTTTGCACGGCCTGGAACGCCCGCGCCGCGCAGTGGCGCTGGGAGATCAACCTGCTGAATGACGCGCAGGTCAACGCCTTTTGCATGCCGGGCGGCAAGATCGCGTTTTACGCCGGCATCCTGGTCAAGCTGCAGCTCAGCGACGACGAGGTCGCCACCATCATGGGCCACGAAATGGCCCACGCCCTGCGCGAGCATGCGCGCGAACGCATGGGCAAGACGATGGCCACGCGGCTGGGTGCCGGGCTGCTGAGCAGCGTGCTGGGCATGGGCAACCTGGGCGACGCGGCCCTGAGCATGGGCGCGCAGCTGCTCACCCTGCGCTTCAGCCGCGAAGACGAGACCGAGGCCGACCTGGTGGGCATGGACCTGGCCGCCCGCGCCGGCCACGACCCGGCTGCCGGCGTCACGCTGTGGCAGAAGATGATGGCGGCCAGCAAGGGCGCGCCACCGCAGTTTCTGAGCACCCACCCGGCAGGCGACACGCGCATCCGCGACATCCAGTCCAAGCTGCCCCGGGTGCAGCCCTTGTTCGACCAGGCACCGCGCCCCACGCAGCGCTACGGGCCACCAGCGGCACCAACGCGGGCGCGGTAGCGGACCCGCACCCGCTGGCTCAAAGACTCAAGAGCACCAGGCTGGACTTTTCCGGCAGGTGCAGCGGCAGCGCCGGCCCGAGGTGGGCCGCCCCCTGCAGGCAGCGCCAGGCAGTGGCCGGGCACGGCCAGTGCGCGGTGGGCAGCTGCACCTCCACCGCCGGCCCGCGGTTGACCACCACCACCGTAGCGGCCCCTTGCACATAGCGCGCGTAGGCGATCCAGTCTTCGCCATGGCCCAGCGCCAGCGTGGCACCCTGGGCCCACTCGCGGCGCTGGCGACGCAATCCGGCCAGCGTTTTGTAGTGCTCGAACAGGTCGGCCTGCCACTGCGTGCGGTCCCAGTCAAAGCAGCGCCGGCAGTCGGGGTCGGGCCCACCTTGCAGGCCGATCTCGTCACCGTAATAGATGCAGGGCACGCCCGGCCGCGTGAACAGCAGCGTGGCGGCCAGCTTCAACAGCGCCATATCGCCGCCCAGTTCGGTCAGCAGCCGCGGCGTGTCGTGGCTGTCCAGCAAGTTCAACTGCGCCAGCTGGTTGGCGTACGGAATGGCGGCCAGCGCGCGGGCCAGCGCGGCTTCTAACTGCGCGCTGCTCAGGCGTGCGCGCACGCCGGCCAGGTCCAGCCCGGCCAGCCAGGCGCGCACCGGCTGGGTGAAGCCGTGGTAGTTCATGGCGCCGTCTTCCTGGTCGCCTTGCAGCCAGCGGGTGGCTTCGGCAAAGTGCTCGCCCAGCACATAGGCCTGCGGGTTTGCTTCGCGCATGGCGCGGCGGATGGCACGCACATGGAGGGCGTTGTTGTGCGCGCCCGGGCCTTCGCCCAGCATGTGGATCACGTCGAGCCGCCAGCCGTCGATGCCATAGGGCGCACGCAACCAGTGGCGCAGCACGGCGCCGGGGGCGGCGTAGATGGCGGCGCTGACTTCGGGCACGGCAAAGTCCAGCACGGGCAGGCTGGCGTGGCCCTTCCAGCCCAGTGCCTGACCATCGTCGCCACGTGCATACCAGCCAGGTTGATCGGCCAGCCAGGTGTGGTGCGCCCCGGTGTGATTGACCACCGCGTCCAGCACCAACCGCATGCCGCGCGCCTGGGTGGCCCGGCGCAGCGCCACCAGCGCCGCATTGCCGCCCAGCAGTGCATCGACCTGGGTGTAGTCGCTGGTGTCGTAGCGGTGGTTGCTGGGGCTGTCGAACACCGGGTTCAGGTACAGGGCGCTCACGCCGAGTTCGTCCTGCAAGTAGGGCAGCTTCGCCGTCAAGCCCGGCAGGTCGCCGCCGTAGAACGTGCTGGCGGCGTGATGCGGGTCGATGGCCGCGCCCCAGTCGGCCGCCACGCCGTGCTGGGGTGCAGGCCCGGTGCCGCTCTTGGCAAAGCGGTCGGGGAAGACTTGGTAGAAGACCTGCTCGCTCACCCAGGCCGGCGGCTGTTCGCTGGCGTGCACACGAAAGTGCACGGCTTCGGGTGGCACCAGCGCATGTTCACCGTCGGCCGCCAGCCAGCGGTGGCCTTGCTCGTCGGCCAGCACAAAGGCGTACAGCGTGAGCGCATTGCCGCCGTCCCAGGGCAGCTGGGCGCGCCAGCGTTGCAGGGGGCCTTCGTGGCCGTCGGCCTGCATGGGGGTGAGCAGCGCTTCGTTGTCGGGCAGGGTGCGCACGAAGACGCGGCCGTCGATCGCCGCGCCGCCGGTGGGCTGCGTCAGCAACACCAGCGTCAGGCCGTCGCGCGTGGCAACGCACCAGGGGGCGATGGGTGGGTGGATCAAGGGCGGTGCAGCGGTCGGGGGCGGGTCAAGCTGCCCAGTTGCTCGTACTTGCTGTACTTGCGCGCGTTCCCGGTCAACTCATGCCCCAGTCGAGAAACTGCAACTGTCCGTTGGGCTGGAGCACGGCTTCGAGTGTTTGCAACATGGGGGTCTCCTGATGCGGATCTTGGCCGCAGTCGACGGCCAATGTACCTTGAGCGGCGACACGCCGATGGTGTGAGGACAGCCTGCGCAGCCGCGTCGTGCAGCAAGCCCTATAGTCCCGCGCGTGCCGCCCCTACTGCCCGCCGCCCTGTCATGCACTGCGCTGATGCTCGC
>JANOLY010000020.1:0-13795 GCA_031420055.1 Burkholderiales bacterium
GAGATAGATGTTGACCTGGCGATCGATGCCGCCCACCACGCTGACCGAGCCCACGCCACGCACGTTTTCCAGCCGCTTTTGCAGCACCTGCGAGGCCCAGGTGGTGAGCTCTTGCGCGCTTAAGCGGGAGTCGGTGGCCAGCACGGCGACGTTGAAGATGGGCGCGCTGGCCGGGTCGAAGCGCGAGATGCGCGCGTCCTTGACTTCTTCGCGCAGCAGCGGCTTGATCAGCGCGACTTTCTCGCGCACGTCTTCGGCGGCCTTGCGGCCGTCGATGTCGAGGTTGAATTCGATGATGGTGACCGAGCTGCCTTCATACGAACGCGAGTACAGCGCACTGATGCCGGCCACCGTGTTGACGGCTTCTTCAACCTTCTTGGTGACCTCGTTCTCGACGATCTCCGGGCTCGCACCCGGGTAGCTCATCTGCACCACCACGGTCGGGATGTCGATGTTGGGAAACTGGTCGATGGACAGCCGCTGGTAGCTGAACAGGCCCAGCACCACAAAGGCCAGCATGACCATCACGGCCATCACCGGGTTGTTGATGGAAACGCGGGTGAACCACATGGGCGGTGGTCTCGTCAGCGCGCCGCGCTGGCGGCGCTGGCCGCGCCTGGCGCGGCGGCTCCGGCCAGGGCCACACGGGTGCCGGGGCGCAGGTTGCCCACCGTGCCGCGCAGCACCAGGGCGCCTTCGGGCACGCCTTCGATGACTTCAACGGCGCTTTCGCTGCGGCCGTTGAACAGCACCTCGCCGCGGCCGCCTGTCTTCACCGTGCGGGCCAGCGCCGCGCCGCCTTCCAGCATCAGCAGGTAAGGCAGGGCCTGGTCCAAGCGCAGGGCCGATACCGGCACCACCAGCGCTTGGCGCTGCTGTAGCCGGATGCTGCCGCGAGCAAACAGGCCTTGGCGCAGCGCGCCGGCGGTGGCGGCGTCAGGTTCCAGGCGCAGGTAGGCGGTGACGGAGCGGGTGCCGCTTTGCGCGCTGGGGTTGATGCGCGCCACGCGGGCCGGCACGGTGCGGGCCAGGCCGTCGATCTGCACCTGGGCCCGTTGGCCCACACGCAGGTTCAGCACGTCTTCTGGCGTTACGGCGGCTTCCAGTTCAAGCCGGCTCAGGTCGACGATCTCCAGCAGCCGCGCGTCCACCGACACGCGTTCGCCGGGCTGCACCAGGCGCTGCGACACCAGCCCCGAGATGGGCGCGCGAATCTCGCTGTCGCGCACGGCCTTGCGCGCCAGGTCGGCGGCGGCGCGCGCGGCCTGCAGCGTGGCCTGGGCGCCAGCGCTGCTGCTGACGGAAGTGTCCAGTGCGTTCTTCGAGATGAAGCCCTGGCCGACCAGCGAGCGGTTGTTCTCCAGCGTGCGCTGGGCGATGTCCAGCTGCGCCTGCGCGGCCTGGGCCTGGTCTTCGGCCTGGCGCAGCCGCAAGTCCATTTCGGTGGCGTCCAGCCGGCCCAGCAACTGCCCGGCCTGCACGCGGTCGCCTTCGCGCACGGTCAGCGTTTTCACCTCGGCCGCCACGCGGGCCTTGACCAGTGCGCTGTCCACTGCCTTCAGGCTGCCCGACACCACCAGCAGGCTGACCAGCTCGCCACGGCTGACGCGCGCGATGTCGCCAGCCGCCAGCTCGATGGGCCGGGCCGGCGCGCTGGCGGCTGCGGCCGGCGCTTTGGCGCGCACCATGCCGCCACGCCAGGCCCAGGCGCCCACCAGCAGGCCGACCAGCGCCAACGCCACCAGCCCCATCACACCGCGGCGCGTCATTGATCAACGCCCGTGCGCACTTCCAGCCCACGCAGCACCAGGTCGAAATGCGTCTGCAGCATGACCAGCGGGTCCATCGCCACGCCGCCGTCGATCTGGCAAGCGCCGAAAGAATGCCGGTGCAGCGCCATGAAGACCAAGGGCGCGATCAAGGCATGGGCCACCTCGTGCACGGGCATGGCGCGGAATTCGCCGCGGCTGATGCCACGCTGCACGGCGTTGCAGAACAAGCGGTCGGCCGGCACGGTCACCTCGTCGTTGTAGAACTGGGCCAGCTCGGGGAAGTTGCGCACCTCCGACAGCACGATCTTGTGGATGCCGGCCGCTGGCGTGTTGCCGACACGGTCCCACCAGGTCTGCATCAGGCACACCAGCAGCTCGGCGCTGCTGCCCTGGAACTGCTCGACCATCTCCTGGCCCTGGGCGATCAAGCTGACCACGTTGTGGCGCACCACGGCCTTGAACAGTTCTTCCTTGCTGGGGTAATACAGGTACAGCGTGCCCTTGCTGACGCCGGCCTGCTGCGCCACTTCTTCGGTGCGCGTGGCGGCAAAGCCCTTTTCGACGAACAAGGCCAGCGCGGCCTCCAGCAATTCCCGGGGTCGGGTTTCTTTGCGCCGCTGGCGGGTCGGACCTTCTTTGGTCGGGGTGAGTGTTTTCATTTAATGACCGACTGGTCAGTAATTCTAGGCAGTCGGTCTGGTGGGGTCAAGGTACGGTCAGGGTGCCGCGACAGCCTGCGGCGGCAACAGGGTTGATGGCCCGAGGCGCGACACAGTCACAAAAGGTCGGGCCGATGGGCCGCCAGCCAAGTGCGAACGTGCAGCAGCAAGTCCGACGCGCTGACCAGGCACTCGGCTGCGGCGGGTTCGGGTACGAGGTCGTCCGAGTAGTCCGACAGGTTGCGCTGTTTACGCAGGGCATCGAGCAAGATGACTTTCGCCGGATCAAGGCCAACGCTGACGGCCAGGGTCTGGATGGCAGTCTGGTGGTGTCCTGGTTTGCTGGTCATGGTGCGGTAGCCATTGGCGTTAAGCGCCACCATCGCCAATTGCATGACGGCTTTGTAGGCCGCGTCGAAGCGGGTTTCGGTGCTCAGCGCTGGCACTCGCGAGTCTGCAATGTTGCGTTCGGCAGCTGCCAAGAGCTTGCCGATGTGCGCCTTGTCTGGCGCCACCGCGTCAAGGCTAAGCCCCAACAAGTTCTTCTAGGTCATGGGCATTGCCGATCAGGAAGATCTTGGGTTTGGCCAGCACGTCGATCAAAAAAGGTTCGGTGGCGGCCCGTTCAGTGAATTCGCGGGTGGAGAAGATCTTGGGATTCAGCTCGCGGCCGAGCGTGTCTTGGCACGGGTGCAGCAGCTCCACCGCTTCACGAAAGCCAAGATCGCCGACGAGCATCACGTCGACATCGCTGCCAGCCGTTTCTTGCCCCCGTGCCACGGAGCCGAACACAAACGCCAGTCGCAGTTTGTGCGCAGCCGGTGCCAGCGCCTGCACCAACACATCGGCAAGACCCGAGGTCTTGCGCAGGATGCTGGCCAGCTCGGTGAAGATGGGGCCACTGGTATCGGCGCTGTAAACCTGCTGGTTGCCGCGCTTGGTGCGCTTGAGCAGGCCGACCTCTGCGAGCTTGGTCAGCTCACGCGTGATGGTGCCGGCGGGTAAGCCGGTGCGCCGGGCGATTTCGCGGCCGTGCAGCGCTTCGTCTGGGCGAAGCAGCAGCAAGCCCAGGACCCGGCGCCGGTACTCGGGAAGCAGCAGGGAAGACAGAGAATGATTCATCGAAGGCGCCAATTGTCGCTTTCTTTGCATCAGCGCGGCAACAGTCAAAGATGTGACCGCTATGATCCGGCGCCCCGCCGACTGGCGCCCACCGTGCCCTGTAAAGAGAACCCCGACTTGGACCCCCTATTGCTGATCAAGGCCGCCGTCATGGGCGTGGTGGAGGGGCTGACCGAATTCCTGCCCATCTCGTCCACTGGCCACCTCATCCTGGCCGCGTCGCTGCTTCAGTTCACGGGCGAAAAGATCAAGGTCTTCGAGATCGCCGTCCAGACCGGTGCCATGTTCGCGGTGGTCTGGGAATACCGCCAGCGCCTGGCGCGCACGGTGGCCGGCATCACCCACGACCCGGTGGCGCAGCGTTTTGCGCGCAACGTGCTGATCGCCTTCATCCCCGCGGTGGTGCTCGGGCTGTCATTCGGCACGGTGATCAAGGTGCATCTGTTCCACCCGGTGCCGGTGGCCACGGCCTTCATCGTGGGCGGTTTCATCATCCTGTGGGTCGAGCGCCGCCACCGCCGGCTGTTTGGCGAGCGCGACTTGCTGGGCGGCCGCCGCGCCCGTGTGGAGACGGTGGACGACTTGAGTGCGGCCGACGCGCTGAAGCTGGGCTTCATCCAGTGCCTGGCGCTGATTCCGGGCACCAGCCGCTCGGGTGCGACCATCATCGGCGGCATGGTGCTGGGCTTGTCGCGCAAGGCGGCCACGGAGTTCAGCTTTTTCCTGGGCATTCCCACGCTGATGGGCGCGGGTGCCTATTCGGTGCTGAAAAACCGCGAGCTGCTGGCCTGGGCCGACCTGCCGATGTTTGCCGTGGGTCTGGCGTTTGCGTTTTTCAGCGCGCTGCTGTGCATACGCTGGTTGATCCGCTATGTGTCCACCCACGACTTCACGGTGTTTGCCTGGTACCGCATCGTCTTTGGTGCGCTGGTGCTGGTCACGGCGTGGGGCGGCTGGGTGGAGTGGAAGGCGTGAAGACGAGGTCCCACACGCCGTGGCCGAGCTGCAAGCCGCGCGCTTCGAACTTGGTCAGCGGCCTGTAGTCGGGCCGCGGCGCGTAGCCGCTGCCGGCACAGTTGCGCAGCGCGGGTTCGGCCGACAGCACTTCCAGCATCTGCTCTGCGTAGGGCTGCCAGTCGGTGGCGCAGTGCAGCCGCCCGCCGGGGGCGAGCTTGGTCGCCAGTGCGGCCACGAACGCGGGCTGGATCAGCCGGCGTTTGTGGTGACGCAGCTTGTGCCAGGGGTCGGGAAAGAAGATGTGGACCCCGGCCAGTGAAGCCGGCGCGATCATGTGGGCCAACACCTCCACCGCGTCGTGGCGAATCAAGCGCAGGTTGCTCAGCTGCTGCTCGCCGATCAACTTCAGCAGCGCGCCCACGCCCGGCGGGTGCACCTCGATGGCGATGAAGTTGGTGCCGGGCAGCGCCGCGGCAATCTGCGCCGTGGCCTGGCCCATGCCGAAGCCGATCTCCAGCACGCAGGGTGCCTGGCGGCCGAAGGGGGTGGCCAGTTCCAGCACGGCAGGCGTGAAGGGCACGATGTAGCACGGGCCCAGTTCGTCCATCGCCCGCTGCTGGCCCGAGCCCATGCGCCCGGCGCGCAGCACGAAGCTGCGGATCGCGGAGCCCGGGCCGAGCGTGCTGCCCGGCCTCATGGCCCGGTGGTGATGCGGCTGTACAACCCCAGGGGCAGGGGCTGCAAGGTCGGGCGAGGCAAGTGGGAACCAGGGCTCATCAGGCAACCTCCGTGCTTCGCACTGCGGTCAATTCGCCTTTCGGGCGGCCGGGCAGGTCTCATGGCCCCACTGTAGCGGGCCCCGTTTGTCAGGGCCTGCCCGGGCCCCTCAGCGCGCGGTCGAGACTGGCGTGGCGGGCAGCGGCTGGCCCCCCGGGCCGGCGCGGAAACTCAGCGGGCTGAGGGCGGCCTGCTGGCCCACACCCGGTCGGCTCCAGTCGCACACGCCGTCGCTGAACACCGCTTGCAGGCGGGCCCATTGAGCGTCGGTGAACGCACCGGCCGCGTAGTCGCTGCGCAGCAGCGACTTGAGCTGGCACTTCAGCACGTTTTCCGCCCGCGGCCCGCCGGCCACCTGGCGCGGTGACAGCGAGGGCTTGAGAAACGGGTCGGCGTCGCACAGCGCCGCGTTGCTGGTCTTGATGGTTTGCGTTGCGTCGGTGGGCAGGATGCAGAAGTCGGCGGTGCTGGCCGGGCGCGCGCTGCGCACCTTGCTCTCGATCGAGGCACTGCTGCCGTCGGCCTTGAGCGTGCTGAGCCACTGGTCCATGGCCACGAAGGCGTCCAGAGACATCGTCCCCGGGGGCGTCAAGCCGGTGCGGGCAAAGCGCCACAGCGCCTGGTTGTTGGCGTCCCCCGCATCGGCCACGATGCGGTCGCGCAGGCCAAAGCTGAACCACTGGTGGTGAATGGGGATGGTGCCCGGCGTGTTGCCCGGCGGCACGGTGATGTTGGAGTCGTCCCAGCCGCGCAGGTCAAGGACAGCGGTCTTGGCCAGGTTGCGCCCACTGGCCACGATGCCGGCGCGGTAGGCGATGGCCAGGGCCGCGCTGTCGGCCAGGCTGCGTGCCGGGCGGGGTGTGGAGTCGCGGTCGACGCCACCGACCAGCTCGTTGAGTCTGACGAATTCCTCGGCCGAGATCGCGCCATCGCGCAGTGCCTTCAGGCCGTACTGCACCCCCACGTTGTCGCGGGTATCCAACGCCGCCGGCGAGCCCGCCACTTTGCCCCAGATGGAATCGGCCCAGTTCCAGGCATTGCAGCGCGGCAGGTTGGCCGTGGCCACCGGGTTGGCCGGGTCGTAGACAGCGCTGTTGGGCAGCTCGCAGTTGTTGGTGGCTGCCGGCTGCTGGAAGAGGGCGCCGCTGACGTTGTTGGCCACCAGGCGCTGAAAGTACACGCCGGCGCGGCCGTTGCTGCCAAAGGCGTTGTACCAGGCATGGCAGGCACTCTGGTCGGGGTGGCCGTTGATGGCCGCCTTGCGGGCATTGATCTGGGCCTGGCTCTGGCCGGCCATCAGGGCCAGCCACTCGGGCTTCTGGTAGGCCTCGACCAGGCCCACGCAGTCGCCGACCTCGATGACCGTGCTTTCGCTGTCAGGGTAGGTGCAGGTGGTGATGATGCCGTCGAGCAACCCCGGATGGATGGACGCGGCCATGTTGGAGTTGATCGACCCGCCCGAGCAGCCCGTGCCCACGGTGAAGCGGATGGGGCCGTAGGTGTCGTTGATGTGCTCCTTCATCATCATGATGATTTCGCTCATCAGCACGCGGTTGGAGTTGCGGGCCGAGTCGGTCATGCTGTTGGCAGCCACCATGTAGCCGCGAGCCAGCTGGGCGTCAGACCCCGTCCACGCCGTGGCCGGCCGGGTCTGCCGGCGCGGCTGCCCGGTGCTGGCACCGAAGTTGAAGACCACTTTCTTGTTCCAGGCGTTCTGCGGCGCCAGCGCCGAGCTGGGTCTGCCCGGTTCGAAGAGCACGGCGATGTCGTAAATGCCGCGGGCCAGCGTGCCACGTTCAACCCGCACGATGTAGGGCACGCTGACGCCGGCATCGGTGGTGGTGGTGGCCAGGTCGCCCGGCGTGCTGCCCACGGTGTACGGCCTGAAGCACAGGTTGGCCGCTGGCGTGGGTGCTGCGGGCACGGTCGTGGCGGTGGCGGCTGTGGTTGCCGTGGGGTCGGGTATGCCGAAGCTGCAGCCCGCTGCGGTGCTGCGGTAGTACAGCTTGAATTCGCTGGCGATGTTGCATTGCGCGTCGGGCGTGCCCGCCAGACCGCTGGCGTTGCTGGCCGGCACGTTGCCGTTCACCACCTGCGGGGTGGGTGTGGCGCAGTGGTAGGGCTGGGCCAGCGCACCCGAAATCACCGGGCCGTGGCGCGGCGCGTTGGTGATGGTCAAAACCGTGGCCAGGGTGGTGTCGGTGCTGGCCAGCACCGTGTTGTTGCCTTCGGCCAGGCCCGTGACCAGCCCGCGAAAGCGCCCGTCACTGCCCAGGGTGAAGGCGCTGCTGACGTCGCGGCCGCCGACTTCAACGCGCAAGCCACCCGTGGTGGCGTTGGCGGGGATGGTGATTTCGAGCACCACGTCGCCACCGCTGATCAAATCGGCACGGTTGGACAGGCTGCGAATCTCCAGCGGCTGCAGTGCGGTGTCAGAGCCGCAGGCGGCCAGGCCTGCGAGCACCACGGCAGACAGGGCCAGGGCGCCCAGGCGCCGCAAAGGTGGGTGGGTGTTCATCGAGGTCTCCAATGTTTTCGGCATATCAAGTACGGCCACTTCGCAGCCTCGGGGCATGCTATGCAAGCTCGCCCGTGAGGCCATTCGGCAGAACCCGCGGCGTGGCCGCAGCAACGGGTGCGGAGATAGAATCGGCGCCGTGCTGCGGGTGTAGTTCAATGGCAGAACGGCAGCTTCCCAAGCTTTAGACAGGGGTTCGATTCCCCTCACCCGCTCCATCAATCCTGCAGCCCAGGGCCTTGCAACGTGACTGCTCCACTACAGCTGGCGTGTTGCGGTTTTGATGCCGGCCTGGATCTGGCCGAGTTGCCCCATGGGCCCTTCGCGGTGCAACACCTGGTCAAGCTGGACGAGCTGGCAGCCGCCGACGCCGATGCCTTGCTGATCCGCACCAGCGACCTGGCCAGCGTGGTGGCATGGCCCGCGCTGGAGGCCGCGGCGTTGCACATGGCGCTGCTGGTGGTGACACCAGAGCCGGACGCGGCCCTGTTGCAGCGGCTGCTGCAGTCGGGCGTGCAGGAAGTGCTGCCCGAGCCCGAAGCTGACGGGCCGCGGCTGGCGCGTGCAGTGGCGCACGCCATCACGCGCAAGCGGTTGGACATTGCCACCCGGCGCGCCTACGCCACCGACTTGTCCACCGGCCTGCCCAACCACCCGCAATTGCTGGAACACATGACGCACCTGCTGGCGCTGCGCGAACGCGAGCCCGCGCCCATGGCGCTGATCGTGCTGCGTGTGCAGGGCCTGGCGGCCACCGAAACCGCCCTGGGCGTCGAAGCCGCCAACGTGCTGCGGCGCAAGGCGGCGGTGCGGCTGCGGTCTGGCCTGCGTGCCAGCGATGTCGTGGCGTCCATCGGCGTCGATGCGTTTGCCGTGCTGCTGGCGTGGATAGATTCGCCGCAGGACGGCGAGCGTGTGGCCGCCAAGCTGGCCCAGTCATTGACCCGGCCCTTCAGCGTGGCCGGACGAGAGCGGGGCCTGGGTGTGGCTGCGGGCCTGGCCAGCTACCCCGAGCACGGCAAGGATGGCGAGGCCTTGCTTCGCCGCGCCTTGGCCCAGGCCGCGACGATGGCCACCACGGGCGGTCAGCTGGCGGCGCTCTCTGCAGACCGCGGGCCCGCGGCTGCTGCCAACGATTCCTGAGCGCCTGCTGCCGCCGGGCCCCCGGTGCACGGGCTACTTCTGGATGTCGCCCAGGCAGAGGTACTTGATCTCGACGTAGTCATCCATGCCCTGGCGCGCGCCTTCACGCCCCAGGCCACTTTGCTTGACGCCGCCAAACGGCACTTCGGCCACCGAGATCAGCCCCGTGTTGATGCCCACCATGCCGTACTCCAGCGCCTCGCCGACGCGGAACACGCGGCCGATGTCGCGGCTGAAGAAGTAGCTGGCCAGGCCGAACTCGGTGTCGTTGGCCAGGGCGATGACCTCGGCCTCGGTCTCGAAGCGAAACACCGGCGCCACCGGGCCGAAGGTTTCTTCGCGCGCGCACAGCATGTCGCTGGTGACGTTGGACAGCACCGTGGGCGCGAAGAAGCGTGTGCCGATCTGCTGGCCGCCGACCACCACCGTGGCGCCCTTGGCCACCGCGTCGCTGACATGGCTTTGCACCTTGTCGATGGCCGCGTCGTCGATCAGCGGGCCCTGGTTCACGCCGGCGTCGAACCCATTGCCGACCTTGATGCTGCCGGCCTTGGCCGCGAGCTTGGTAACGAACTCGTCGTACACGCCGGCCTGCACGTACATGCGGTTGGCGCAGACGCAGGTCTGCCCGGCGTTGCGGTACTTGCTGACCATGGCACCTTCAACGGCGCTGTCGATGTCAGCGTCGTCAAAGACGATGAAGGGCGCGTTGCCGCCAAGCTCCAGGCTGATCTTCTTGACCGTGGCAGCGCACTGCCGCGCCAGGATGCGGCCGACTTCGGTGGAGCCGGTGAAGGACAGGTGGCGCACCACGTCGCTGGTACACAAGACACGGCCGATTTCTATGCTTTGCGCGCTGTCGGCCGGCAGGATGCCGAGCACACCGGCCGGCATGCCCGCGCGCTGCGCCAGCTCGGCCAAGGCCAGGGCCGACAGGGGTGTTTGCTCGGCCGGCTTGATGACCACCGGGCAGCCCGCGGCCAGCGCCGGCGCCACCTTGCGCGTGATCATGGCGATGGGGAAGTTCCACGGCGTGATGGCCGCGCACACGCCTATGGGCTGCTTGATGACGATGTAGCGCTTGTTGTTGTCGGTGGTGGGAATGGTTTCGCCGTAAACGCGCTTGGCTTCTTCGGCAAACCATTCGATGAAGCTGGCGCCGTAGATCACCTCGCCGCGCGCCTCGGCCAGCGGCTTGCCTTGCTCGGCGGTCATGATGCGGGCCAGGTCGTCGGCATGCTGGTGCAGCAGCGCAAACCACTTCATCAGCACGGCAGCGCGTTCCTTGGCCGTCTTGGCGCGCCACGCCGGCCAGGCTCTTTCGGCCGCCGAGATGGCCGCTGCCGCGTCCACCGGGCCCAGATTGGCCACCTGGGCCAGCTCCAGCCCGGTGGCGGGGTCGGTGACGGCAAAGCGCGAGCTGCCGGCCACCCACTCGCCGTTGATCAACCCGTCGGTCTTGAGCAGTCCGGGGTCTTTGAGTGTGGACAGTGGTGATGAGGTCATGGGGCCGGGCTCCTGGTTTCATGCACTGTAGCGCGGCGCCTGTCAGGCCAGCCGCCAACCTGGGCCGTCAGCGGCCGTGCCCACGGGCCGGCAGCCACCGCCAGCGTGGTTTGACGACTGCGCCGGCTCCTACAATCGCAGGCTTTTGCCGGCGGGGGCGCATCCCCGTGGCGCGCTTGAAGGAACACCCGGGATGAAAGCCGCAGAAATCCGCTCCACCTTCTTGAAGTTCTTCGAGAGCAAGGGCCACACCATCGTGGCCTCCAGCCCCGTGGTGCCGGGCGACGACCCCACGCTGCTGTTCACCAACGCGGGCATGAACCAGTTCAAGGACGTGTTCCTGGGCACCGACCGCCGCAGCTACGTGCGCGCTACCAGCAGCCAGAAGTGCATACGCGCCGGGGGCAAGCACAACGACCTGGAAAACGTGGGCTACACCGCGCGCCACCACACCTTCTTCGAGATGCTGGGCAACTTCAGCTTTGGCGACTACTTCAAGCATGACGCCATCCAGTTCGCCTGGGAGTTGCTCACCGAGCATTTCATGCTGCCCAAGGACAAGCTCTGGGCCACCGTCTATGCCGACGACGACGAGGCCTACGACATCTGGTTGAAAGTCATCGGCTTGCCCGCCGAGCGCATCGTGCGCATCGGAGACAACGGCGGCGTGCGCTATGCGTCGGACAACTTCTGGATGATGGGCGACACGGGCCCCTGCGGGCCGTGCAGCGAGATCTTCTTCGACCACGGCCCGGGCGTGGCCGGCGGCCCACCGGGCAGTGCCGAGCAAGACGGTGACCGCTACATCGAGATCTGGAACAACGTCTTCATGCAGTTCAACCGCACTGAAGACGGTGTCATGCATGCGCTGCCCAAGCCCAGCGTGGACACCGGCATGGGCCTGGAGCGCCTATCCGCGGTGCTGCAGCATGTGCACAGCAATTACGAGATCGACATGTTCGCTCGACTGCTGGCCGAGGCCCAAGGCGCCGTACAAGCCGCCGCAGGCGGCGCTGCGGTGGACGGCGATTCGCCGTCGCTCAAGGTCATTGCCGACCACATCCGCGCTTGCACTTTACCGGTGGTTGACGGCGTGCTTCCCGGCAACGAAGGCCGCGGCTACGT
Organism: Burkholderiales bacterium; assembly: GCA_031420055.1. Taxonomy (GTDB): domain Bacteria; phylum Pseudomonadota; class Gammaproteobacteria; order Burkholderiales; family Burkholderiaceae_C; genus Rubrivivax. The sequence goes on from JANOLY010000020.1 coordinate 11,580, forward strand.
GCTGCGCCGCATCGCCCGGCGCGCCATCCGCCACGGCTACAAGCTGGGCGCGCGCAAGCCTTTTTTCTACACCCTGGTGGCACCACTGGCCGCTGAGATGGGCGAGGCCTACCCCGAGTTGCGTCGCGACATGGCGCGCGTGACCGAGGTGCTGAAGCAGGAGGAAGAGCGCTTCTTTCAAACCATCGCCAATGGCATGGAGATGCTGGAGACAGCCATCAGCGAGCTGTTCTTGACTCAGGGCCACAACGCGAAAATTTTCGATGGTGAACTCGCATTCAAATTGCATGACACCTTTGGCTTCCCATTGGATTTAACGGCCGATGTGTGCCGTGAGCATGAGATCGTTGTTGACAGCGCGGCCTTCGACAAGGCCATGACCCGCCAGCGCGAACAGGCCCGCGCCTCGGCCAAGTTCAAGCTGGCAGCCGGGCTGGAGTACACCGGCGGCGACACGGCCTTCCACGGCTACGAGCACCTGGTATGTGAACACAGCAAGGTCACCGCGCTGTACATCGAAGGCAGCCCCGTGCAGCGCGCGCGCGCCGGTGACGACGTGGTGGTGGTGCTCGACCACACGCCCTTCTATGCCGAGAGCGGCGGCCAGGTGGGCGACCGCGGCGAGCTGCGCAATGCAAGGGCGCGTCTGGTCGTAGACGACACCGTCAAAGTGCAGGCAGCCGTGCACGGCCACCAGGGCCGCATCGTCGAAGGCGAGGTCGAAGTCGGCGACAGCTTTGTTGCCCGCGTTGACGCCGAGCACCGCGCCCGCGTCGTGCGCAACCACAGCGCCACGCACCTGATGCACAAGGCCTTGCGCGAGGTGCTGGGCGCGCATGTGCAGCAAAAGGGCTCGCTCGTGACAGCAGAGCGCACGCGCTTCGACTTCGTGCACAACGCGCCTGTCAGCGACGCGCAAGTGCGCCAGGTCGAAGCGCTGGTCAACGCCGAGATCCTGGCCAACGCGGCCACGCAAGCCCAGGTGCTGCCGATCGAAGAAGCGCAAAAGCTTGGCGCCATGATGCTGTTTGGCGAGAAGTACGGTGACGAAGTGCGTGTGCTCGACATCGGCAGCAGCCGCGAACTCTGCGGCGGCACGCACGTGGTTCGCAGTGGCGACATCGGCCTGTTCAAGATCGTGGCCGAAGGCGGCGTGGCAGCAGGCATACGCCGGGTTGAAGCCGTCACCGGCGGCAATGCACTGGCCTACCTGCAGCAGCTGGAAGCCACGGTCAGCGGCCTGGCCGGCACGCTGAAGGTGACGCCGGCAGAAGTCGCCGGCCGCGTCGGCGGCGTGCTGGAGCAAGTGCGTGCGCTTGAGAAAGAGTTGGTGGCGCTCAAGAGCAAGCTGGCCTCGTCACAAGGCGACGAGATGCTGGCGCAAGCGGTGGACGTGGCCGGCATCAAGGTGCTGGCCGCCACGCTGCAAGGGGCAGACGTCAAGGCCTTGCGCGAGACCATGGACAAGCTCAAGGACAAGCTCAAGACAGCCGTCATCGTGCTGGCCGCGGTGGAGGGCGGGCGGGTGCAGTTGGCCGCTGGTGTGACCGCCGACCTGCTGGCCGGCGGCAAGCTCAAGGCCGGGGACTTGGTGAACTTTGTCGCCCAGCAAGTGGGCGGCAAGGGCGGCGGCAAGCCCGACCTGGCGATGGCCGGCGGCACCGACGCGGCCGGCGTGCCGCAGGCGCTGGCCTCAGTGGCGGGTTGGGTGGGCGAGCGCGCGTGACGCTGGGTGCCTGGCACCTGCTTGTCTAGTCAGGCACCAGGTCGAAGGCCACCGTCAGGCGTTCGGCGTCAGCGCTGAAGGGCGCCGTGCCGTGCCACAGCATCGACGGAAACAGCACCAGCCGTCCGGGCTGCGGCGCCACGCGCCGCTGCACCAGGGTGTCGCGGTCGGTGCCCGGCAGCGGCAGGTCGGACCGGCCGAACTGCAGCCAGCCTTCGTGCCCCGGGTGCTCGGCCACCCCCGAGGGCACGGCCACGTAATACGCCGAACTCACCCAGCCGTGGGGATGCACGTGGTCGGTGTGGAAGCCCTGTTGCTGCAAGCGCGACGACCACGAGTCCGTGAAACGCCAGCCGCTGCGGCGCCGGCCCAGGAATGGGTGGGGCGCGTCGGTGGGCGATCTGTTCGAACAGGGCCACCCGTTGGTGAACGCGCTGAAGGTGTGCATTCGCGACGCCGTGCAGCGCTACATCGACAGCCTGCCCACCGA
>JANOLY010000021.1:0-11911 GCA_031420055.1 Burkholderiales bacterium
ACAGCTCGGGGTGGCGCACCAGGCCCATCAGCGTGGCGTAACCGCCGTAACTGGCGCCGGCGATGCACACGCGCTTGTCAGCCAGGCCCTGGGCCTGGGCCCACAGCACGGCGTCGGCAACGTCATCTTGCATGGTGCGGCCCCACTGCTTCCAGCCGGCCTCGAAGTGCGCCTGGCCATAGCCCTGGCTGCCGCGGAATTCGGGGCTGATGACGAGGTAGCCGCGCGAAGCCAGGAACTGTTCCATCGCGTCCCAGCGCCAGTGGCCGCCACGCACCCAGGGGCCGCCGTGCACCAGCACCACGGCAGGGCCCGGGCTGCCGGGCGCGCGCCCGGCGGGCAGGGTCAGCCAAACGGGCAGGTCGCGGCCGTCGCGCGCCTTGATGCGCTGGAAGTCCACGCTGGCCATCTTCGCCGGGTCGATGCTTGTCATCACCCGGGCCACGCTGCGCCACTGTTCGGTACTGGCGCTGTACACCCAAAGCTGGCCGGGGTGGCGGTCGGAGAACTGGCGCACCAGGGCCACCATGCCGGGCTCGCCACAGCGCCGGCAACTGATGCGGTTGATGGTGCCGGCAAAGCGCTGGTCGACCCTTTCTTGCAGACGCTGCATGTTGTCGTCGAACCAGACCGTCGTTTCGGCGTCGGTTTCGACCCGAACACCGGCCGCCGCCGCACCGCGCCGCGTGCTGATCACGCTGCCGTTGTAGTCAAAACCGGGCATCGACACCCAGGCCTGTTCCGCCGGGGCGCGGCGTTCGAAGTCGTAACGCACCAGTACCGAATAGCCCTGCGGCCCACGCTGCTGGGTGACATACAGGTTGCCAGCGTCGTCAACATGCCGAGGCCCGAAATCGGCACGCAGCGCGTCGCTTTCGCTGAGCAGCTGCCACTCGGTCTGCCCCGGGCCGCGCCAGTGCACCAACTGCTTGCCTTCGCGCCGCGCAATCGCCACGCGGGCCTCGCCACTGCTGTCAAAGAGCCAGCCCACACTGCCTTCAGGCGCTCTCAGGTTCATGAGCCGGGTTCGCCCGCTGCGCGTGTTCAACCACAGCGGCACCACTGCCGTCACGTCGTTGCGGCCGTCAAACACCAACGTGCCGACGATGACTTCTTCGTTCTCGACATCCGGCGCGGGCAGCGGCACGTGCAACAACGGGTGGTTGTAGGGCAGGGCATCGCGGCCGAAGCGTCCGCCGTCCACCACCACGGCCCCCGGCCGGCGGGCCACCAGCATGCGCAGGTTGCTGCCGTCGGCATCCACCCCGAACAGGCCGGGTGCCGTGTAGCGGTCCTCGCCGCTGCCGGATTCCAGGTCGGCCACGCTGAAGATCAGGCGGTTGTTGTTGACCCAGCTGAAACGCACCACGTCGGCGTCGCTGAAGACCGCCGGGCGCGTGATCTTTCCTGAGGGCCCCAGGTCGATGACGACCAAAGCCACCCGCTTGGCACCCGCCGCGGTGGTGAGCGCCAGCTGGGTGCCCGAGGGCGACAACTGGGCATCCAGCACGTCTGGGTTCTTGAAGAACAGGTCGGCACTCAGCAACGCCGCGGCGGGCGAAGTGACCGTGGGGCCTGGTGCTGCCAGCGGGGCCTGCGCCGTGGCGCCCATGCAGGCCAGCGCGAGAGCCCAGCCAGCCGCTGCGCGCCAAAAAACGTTTTGCCCCATCGCTGCAGCCTCCCAGCTGTTGCATGCCGGTCGCATTGTGCCCACGGCACACCAGAACGACAAAACCGCCAGACCTGGCGGTGTGGTGGCTTGTTGTTGGCGCGGCGTGCTGGCTATTTCTTGCGCGATTTCTGGATCGCCGCCAGTTGCGCGGCCATGGCGGCAAATTCGCCTTGCGCCACGGCCAGCTTGTCTTCGCGGCTGAGTTCGTCCATGCCCAGTCAGATCCCCTACAGCGCTGACGGCGACAGACGCACACGCCGTCAGCGCTCAGGCCACCGACCGCCGCCGCTGCCGGTACACGCCCATCAGCACCAGGCCCAAGCCCAGCGACAGCCAGGTGGCCGGCTCAGGCACCGCCGCGGCCGGGTTGAAGTTCAGATAGAGGTCGTTCCCGCTCCAGCTGACATCAAAGCTGCCGCCGTCCAAGTTGTTCAGGAAGCCGCTGGCATCGACACTGAAACTGCCGTCGGCAAAACCGCTGACGGTGTGGGCGCGCACCAGCAGGAATTGGTAAGGGCGGCTGCTGTCGAAGTCACCCAGCGGGGCGGGCTGCTGGGCCATGCTGAGCGAGTTGACACCGATCGTGAACACGCCATTGGGGGTGGTACCCGCCTCGATGGCCAGGATGCCTGCCACCGTCAACAGGTCAGACCCGCTGCCCCAGACAGGGTTGGCGCTGTTCAGCTCGAAGTCGTAGCGGCCGCCAGCGCCGAAAATGAAGTTCTCGGCCTGGGCCGCGCCCGGGCTGTTGCCGGGTGAGAACTTGCCGCCGTCGGCGACGTTGACGGTGCCGAAGCTGCCGCTGCCCTTGACCGTGCTGCCGTAGTTGATGTTTAGCGTGCCGCGCTGGCTGCCGTTGTTAACCAGCAGACCGCCGTTGAGTTCGATGGTGGTGCCGGTGGCGGTGGACAGCGTGCCGCCGCTGGCCACCGTGGTGCGGCTGCCGCCCGTCAAGTACAAGCTGCCGCCGTCGTTGGCCAAGGTGCCACCGGCGTTGATGGTGCTGACACCCTGGATCTCGGTCCCCGTGGTGTTGACCGTTCCGCCCACGCTCAATCGGCCGGCGCCGGTAATGAAGCCGTTGTTGAGGGCCAGCGTGCCGCCGGTTTGCGTGAAAGCACCCCGCACGGTCGAGTTGTTGATGGCGGCTGCGCCGCTGGCCTGCGTGAGTGCCGAACTGGGGAGCGCCGTCACGCCGTTGAGGGTGGAGCCGCTGCCCAGCACGCCCGTTCCCGGGCCGCTCAGGTAGCCGCCGCCGACGATGGCGCCGCTGCCGAAGGTGAGCGCCTGGCCGCTGCCTGCGGCCAGCGTGGCGCCACCCAAGTTGTAGATACGCGCCAGCGTGGCACTGCCGGTGAACAGCAGCGTGCCGCTGCCTTCCAGGTTGACGGTGCTGCGTGCGCCCAGGTTGGTCTCGCCGGCCACGGCCAGGGTGCCGGCGACCAGATTCAACGGGCCGTTGAAGGTGTTGGCGCCGGTCAGCGTCAAGGTGCCTGCGCCCAGCTTGGTCAAGCCCCCGTCGGTGGCCGGTGCGCCCGCGGTGGTGTCGTGGACCAAGGCCTGGCCGATCGTCACGTTGAAACCGTTGGTGTCGATGCGGGCGCCACCGGCCTGCACGTTCACTTGCCGCAGGCCCTGCATGAAGCTCGCATCGTTCGCGCTGGAGCGCAGCGTGCCGCCGTTGAAGTTGAAGAAACTGGTGCTGCCCCCGGGCACACCGGTGCGGACAGCGGCCACGCTCAGCACGCCGCCGTTGAGGTTGTAGGTGCCCCGGCCCGTGGCGGTCAGCCCCAGGGTGAGGTCGGCGCCGTTGGTCGTGAAGCTGCCGCCGCTCTGGTTCATGGTGCCGGTGCCAGCGTCGCCGATGGTGGCCGCGCCGGTGGACAAGACGCTCGTGCTGCCGCTGAGATTGAAAGTACCGTTGCTGCCGCTGCCAGAGCCCAGCGTGAAGAGCTTGCCGTTGGTCGTGAAACTGCCACCGCTCTGGCTGAAGGTGCCGCTGCCGGCAAGGCCGATATCCGCAGGGCCCGTGGACAAGCTGCTGGTGCTGCCGCTCAGCGTGTACGTGCCATTGCCGCTGGCGTCCTTGCCCAGCGTCAGAGCCTTGGCATTCGTGCTGACGCGGCCCGCGGTTTGTTGAAGGCGCCCGCCTTCGTCGAGGCCGACCACGACCGCGCCGGTTTCCAGGCTGCTGCCAGAGAAACTGAGCACCGGCCGGATGTTGATGTTGCCGTCCACCGCCAAAGAGGCCGTGGCACCCGAGTTGAGGCTGCCGGTGATGTTCAGGGTGCCCAGATGCACCAACGTGTCACCGGTGTAGGTGTTCGCGCCGGCAAGTGTCAGCGTGCCCTCGCCCCACTTGTTCATGGTGCCCGCGGGGCTGCTCAGTCCGGTGGCGAAGGTGACGTTCTGCGAATTGGTATCGATGTTGTACATCTGGCCCGGCGCGGTGGACAGGCGCGCCGAGTAGTCAACCTGGTTCCGAAGGAAGTACTGCAGGCGGCCGCCGCTGAAGGTCACCAGTCCGGAACTGGACAGCGCACCGGCACTGCGCAGGCTGACGGTGCCGCCCGCGAGGACCGTTCCGCCCGAGTAGGTGTTGCTGCCGTCTAGCCACAGCGTGCCATCGCCCAGCTTGGTCAGAACGCCCCCGCTGCTGGAGAGATTGCCGGCAAACGTGACGTTCCGCCCGTTCGTGTCGATGTTGTACTTCTGGTTGGCCGTTGTGGAAAATCGGGCCGAGTAGTCAAACCCGGTGGCCTGGCTGTACTGCAGGATGCCGCCCTGGAGCAAGAAGCTGCTGGCGGCGTGAATGGCTCTGTCGACGCCGAGGTTCAGGACCCCTTCCCGCAGCACCACCTGCATGGGGCTGCTGGTCGCCGTCAGCGTCAGCGCACCCCCGCCGAACTTGGCCAGCGTAGCCCCGCCGTTGGCCCCCAGGCTGTTGGCGAACGTGACGTTCTGGCCGTTCGTATCGATACGGTAGTTCTACCCTGCCGCCTGGGAAAAGCGTGATGAGTAGTCGGTGGCATTGACTGTGCCGTACTGCAGGGTGCCGCCGTTGAAGCTGAGCGTGCCGCTGTTGCCCAGGGCCTGGGCAGCAGCGACGTTAAGCACGCCGGCCGCGAAGGTGGTGCCGCCTGTGTAGCTGTTGCTGCCGGTCAGGGAGAGCGTGCCGGCACCGGTCTTGGTCAACGAGCCAGTGCCGGAGATTGCGCCGGCCAACTTGTTGCCGGCGCCTGTGGTAGCTGCAGCACTGACGGTCAAGGCATGGTTCGAGATCAAGAGGCCGTTCTCGAAGGCAAGGCCGCCGCCTTCGCCTTGCAGACTCCACGCCTGTGCGCCAGCGAGCGTGACACCGCGGTGAAACACTTGCGTGTTGCTGGAGGCGTTGACGATGCCACCGGTGCCGAGCAAGAGCGCGTCGCCGCTGAACGTGTACGCAGGTGCGATTGCCGTAAACGTCAAGGCGCGCAAGCTGAAAGGGAAACCGGTGTCGAAGTTCGGGGCGGTCGAGGCGTTCGCGCCAGCGGTGGCACCGAAGACCAGGTCGGTGTCCGCGGCTGAGAGGGGTCTGATCCCGCCCGTCCAATTTGCCGCGTTCGACCAGTTGCCGACGCCGGAGGCTCCGGTCCAGGTGTACACGGCAGCGCTGGCCGCCATGGGCGCCGCCGACAGCGCCAGCAGCGCAGCCAGTGCCAGCGGGTTCAGGGCGGCGCGACAGGCTGGTGAGCGGCGGCGCGGTGGTGATGTCATGACGGTCTCCTGGTAGTGTGTTTGTTGCCCGCAATCACTTTCGCGCCGCTGCCGCAGGTTGCCAATGGCGCAGAAGGGCAGGTGTGCCCTGTGAACCTGCCCGAAAGGGCAGCCCATACCCGCGGCCGGGGGGATGCGTTGCACGGGCGCCGGTGGACACAGCCACGCCATCGGCGCGCCCACTGACGCGGGCCGGCCTGCAGTCGGCCGCGGTCATGACCGCCGGCCTGCGGCCATCCTGGTGCAGCCGGTGATCGAGAAGTTCCTCACGCACCTGGGGTTGCAGGCCAGGGCGCCACCGCGCTTACCTGCGCGTGGTCAGGTGCTGCAAGCGGCCTGTGCGCAGTCAACCACCGCTGTGGTCAAGGCCAGCGGGGTCCCAGAGGCCGAACCCCGATTCGGATGTGACGCCTGGCGTGATCCTTGGTTCAAGACACCCCTGTTCGCGGGGTGACCTGCCCTTTCGGGCAGGTTGGCGCACCCAACCTGCCCACTTGACCGATGGCGCGCCAGCCCGCGCGGCGGCAGCATGCAGCGTTACTCAACCAACGCAGGAGTCGCCCATGAACCCACTGTCGACCCATCGCGCCCGCCGCCTGGCGCGCCCCCATTTTTTGGCGCTGGCCGCGGCGCTGGCCGCGGTTCTGGCGTTACCGGCCACCGTCGGGGCGCAAGCCACCAACAACTGGCGATGCGCCGGCGGTGGCTGGAACGGGGATCCCGTGTGCTGGTCGCTGGGGACACCCAACAGCACCCAAAACGTGGTGATCCCCGCCGGCCCGGCGGGCTCAGACCTGATGTTGTTGACCGCCATCGGCAACACGGTGTCCATGCGGCAACTCACTGTCGGTGACGCGCGAACTGAGCCCTCAACTTCGGCCACGGCATACCTGTACGCGTCAGGTTCCACCATCAACGTGAATGGCTCTTTGTCTGGATCCGGTAACGTGAATGTCGGAAATGCCGACAACGCCAATGCGCAATTGACCCTGACCAATAACAGCACGCTGAATCTGGGGCAAGGCGGCGGATTTTCTCGTGGAGGCGTCTATGTCGGGAAGTCCTTCGGCAACGCCTTCAGCAACGTGCAACTCGGCATCGGGTCGCTGGCAGTGCAGGGGAACTCGCGCATCAACGGCAATGTGTTTGTGAACAACGGACGGCTCGATGTCTCTGGCAGCAGCGATCCGGGGTACGTCGCGATCAGCGGAGAAGTCATTCTTGGCAACAACCCTTCTCCAGGTGCTGCGTCGAACATCGCGGGCAGCGTCACTGACCTTCGTGTGAGCAGTGCCCGCGCCAACATCGGTGTGACGAGCGCAAACCTGGCTGCTCCTTCCTTCAACTCGATAGTGGCAACCGCCTCAGGAGTCGCCGATTTTGTCGGGCGCAGCCTCGTGAACAATCTCCAGGCGAGGTCAGGTGGGGTGGTGAACATCAATCGCGGCGCCAGCGTCGAAGCAGCCAACCCGGCAATTTTTGCCGACGGAAAGTTAACCGTTCAGGCGGGCGGTTCCTTGAATACACACCTGCTGTACAACAACCATGGCGGCAGTATCGATTTGAGCGGGGGCACGATCAACCACAGAGGCATCGATAACGCGGGCACGGTGAGCGGCACGGGAATCATCGACAGCGTCCTGGAGACACAAACGTTCAAGCAGCAGGCGACCGGCCATGTCCAAGCCAGCGGCGGCGACCTGATCCTGTACGGCCGATTCGACGGCAGCGCGGGCGGCAGCATCGGCACGCAGAACGGTAGACTGTTTTTCTACAGTGACGCTCTGTTCAAAGCCGGACAGGTGATCACGCGCAGCGGCACTGACGGCCTTATCGCATTCGGCAGCAAAGTTGAAATCGGCAACGCGACGCAACGGGGCTCGCTCGGGGCGATGGTTGCTGACATTGCACTGCAGAACACGAGCAACCTCTTCCTCGACTTCGGCGGCGTCACCGACCATGACTACCTCTCCACCGGCGGCGGGCTGCTGGTGGAAAGCGGCAAGCTGACACTCAGCACCGCCGGCAGCTTCCAGGCCGGGCTGGGCAGCTTCTTCAGCATCTTGCGCGCGACCAGCGGCATCACCGGCACCTTCAGCAGCATCGATACCACCGCGTTCGCGCTGGCGCCCGGTGCCCGGCTCGACATGTCGAACCTGTACACCACCGGCACCCTGGCCGTGGTGGCCGTGCCAGAACCCGCCACCTGGCTCTCGCTGGGCGCGGGTCTGCTGCTGATCGGCGCGCGGGCGCGTCGCTGGCGCCAGGAGGCGTGAAGGCCGCCGGAGCCGGCGTTGAGCAGATCCCGACGCCGTGGGGCCAATTCGGGGGCGCTAGCATGACTGCTATGCGTGCACTGATCGTCGACGATCACCCCCTGATGCGCGAAGCCGTGTCCTCGTTGCTGCGCGAGTTGCGGCCGCAGGTGCAGCTGCTGCTGGCGGGCACGCTGGCCCAGGCACAACAGCTGCTGGTCGAACAGCCTGCGCTGGACGCTGCGGTGCTGGACCTGCAACTGCCCGACGGCGATTGCGAAGCCCTGGTGCGCCGCTTGCGCCAGCAATGCGGCCCGGCGCTGCGCATGTTCGTGCTGTCGGCGTCCACCCAGGCAGCCGACGCACGGCGTGTGCTGCGGGCCGGTGCCAACGGCTATTGCCCCAAGGGCGAATGCCACCAGACCATGGCGTCGGCGTTGCGCCTGGTGCTGGAAGGCGGCAACTACCTGCCGCCGCTGCTGCTGGGCAACGAAGGCGCCCAGCCGGGGCGGGCGACGGGTCTGACAGCGCGCCAGGAGCAGGTGCTGACGCTGCTGGCGAGCGGCCTGTCCAACAAGGCCATCGCGGGCGAACTGGACATTGCCGAGCGCACGGTGAAGCTGCACGTGCAGGCGCTGTTCGAGCTGCTGGGTGCGAACAACCGCACCCATGCCGTCAGCCGGGCGCGCCAGGCCGGGCTGCTGGACGCGGCACCACAACTGAACTGAAGGACCACGAAGGGCCGGCGTGCCGGTGGGCAGCGTCGCCCTTCGCACGCGCCCCGTGCGCCCGCTGGTTCTCTCCCGCAGGACCGGCCGGCTTCAACGCTGCAAGGTCTGGCGCAACGCTGCGGCCAGGGCGTCGTGCGAAACGGGCTTGCGCAGCGCCACCAGGCCGATGCTGCGGGCCTGCTCGAGCGCCGCTGCGTCGGCGCTGATGAGCACGGCGGGCAACTCATCGTCGTTGTATTCCTGGCGCAGTTGCTGCACGGCGTCGATGCCGCTGGCGCCGCCGGCCAGGTGGCCGTCCACCACCAGCAGGGCTGGCACCTCGTGCTGCGACACCAGCTGCGCCAGGACGGGCGGCAACGCGGCGCCTGCGATGACCTGCGCGCCCCACCGCTGCAGCACCTCGGTGGTGGCCGCGCGCACGGTATCGTCGTCTTCCAGCAGGGCCACCAGACAGCCGCGCAGCGGCTCCTGTGCGTTGGCGTCCTGCAGGGGCGCACCCCGCGTCGCAAGCTCGTCCGCAGCAGTCGGCAGCGCGTGAAGGGGCTGACAGGCCGCAGGCTGCACGGCCGCGGGTGGCGACGCAAGGTCGATGCTGAAGCGGCTGCCCCGGCCCGGTGTGGAGCGCAGCGCCAGCACGTGCCCCAGCAGCGAAGCGCAGCCCTGAACGACGGACAGCCCCAGGCCCAGGCCGCCGCGGCCCGCCGCGCCTTCACCCTGCACGAACTCGTCGAACACGAGCGCCTGCTGGTCAGGGCGAATGCCGATGCCGGTGTCCACCACCTCGATGCGCGCGCCGCTGCCGCGCACTGCACCCGGCAGCGCCCGCAACGCCAGCAGGATGCCGCCTCGGTCGGTGTAGCGAATGGCGTTGACCAGCAGGTTGCGCAGCATGCGTTCCAGCAGCACCGGGTCGGTCCATGCCGTCAGCTCGGTGGTGCGCACACGCAGCGCCAGGCCACGCGCCTCGGCCTGGGGCCTCAGCGCATCGGCCAGATTCAGCACCAGCGGCGCCAGCAGCACCCGGCGCGGCTCGGCCTTCAGAACGCCGGCTTCCAGGCGCGCCAGGTCCAGCAACGCGTCGAACTGCGATGTCAGCGCGTCGACGCTTTGCTGCGCCAGCTTGAGCCGGCGCGCGGCCTGGGGCGCCAGCGGCTCGCTGTCCAGCAAACCGAGCACCAGTGACAGCGCATGCACCGGCTGCCGCAGGTCATGGCTGGCGGCGGCCAGCAGCCGGGTGCGCGCGCGCTGGGCCTGGTCGACGAGCTGCATTTCCTGTCGCAGCCGTTCGGCCAGCGCAGCCAGCTCGTGGCGGCCGCCCATCGCGTCGAGCAGCGTGCGATTCAGGCTTTGTGCATAGCGGTAGGTGACGATGCCGTAGACCACGCTGATACCCGCCACCGCCTGGAAGGTGGGGCCGCCCTCGCGCAGTGCCGCCAGTGCGACGGCGGCTACCGTGGGGACGAAGAAGGCGGTGAACGTGGGCAGGTGGGGCGACAGGGAATGCAGCGCCCCCGACGACACCCCCGCCACCAGGAACACGAGCAAGAAGCGCTGCGGCAGGCTGGCGTCCCCCACCGGCCACAGCAGCAAGATGCCGCCGGCCCACACCAGGCCCAGCGCACCGGCCGAACGAACGGCGGCAGCGGCGCGGCGCGGCGCATTGCGCGCTGTCAGCGGCCGCCGCCGGGTGGCACGCAGCACCCAGACATTGACCGCGCAGTGCAGCGCCACCAGACCCACCCACAACGCCAGACCAGTGGCAGGCACCGTGCCTTCGAGCGCCCCGGCCAGCACGGCAGCCAGCAGCAGATTGCCCGCGATGGTGGCCGGCAGCGTGCGCTGCACCGCCGCCATCTGGTCGATCAAGAGCCGCTGCGGATCGGGCAGCCGGGCCGGCACATCGGTCATTTAAGCCTCACGCTGCGAACACCAAGCACAGCGGCGGCGATGCTAGCGTGCAGGGAGATCGGCGCCCTACTTCTTGCGCAGCTTCTGGATCGCCGCCAGTTGCGCGGCCATGGCTGCGAACTCGCCTTGCGCGGCGGCCAGGTCGATGTCGCTCTTGGCGTTTTTCATCGCCTCTTCAGCGTTCTTCTTGGCTTCCAGGGCCTTGGCTTCGTCCAGGTCCTTGCCGCGGATGGCGGTGTCGGCCAGCACCGTCACCGTGCCCGGCTGCACTTCGAGAATGCCGCCGGCAACGAACACAAACTCTTCTTCGCCGTTGTCGGCGCGCGTGATGCGCACCGCGCCGGGCTTGATGCGGGTGATCAGCGGCGTGTGGCGCGGCATGATGCCCAGTTCACCGTTCTCGCCCGGCAGGGCAACGAACTTGGCTTCGCCCGAGAAGATGCTTTCTTCGGCTGAAACGACGTCAACGTGGAGGGTGGTCATGTCGATTCCTTATTGCATCTTCTTGGCTTTTTCGAACGCCTCGTCGATGGTGCCCACCATGTAAAACGCCTGCTCGGGAAGATGGTCGCACTCGCCGGCCACGATCATCTTGAAGCCGCGGATGGTTTCCTTCAGCGGCACGTACTTGCCCGGGCTGCCGGTGAAGACTTCAGCGACGTGGAAAGGCTGGCTCAGGAAGCGCTGGATCTTGCGTGCGCGGGCCACGGCCAGCTTGTCTTCAGGGCTCAACTCGTCCATGCCCAGGATGGCGATGATGTCGCGCAGTTCCTTGTAGCGCTGCAGCGTGGCCTGCACGGCGCGGGTGGTGCTGTAGTGCTCTTCGCCCACCACGTTGGGGTCGACCTGGCGGCTGTTGCTGTCCAGCGGGTCCACCGCGGGGTAGATGCCCAGCGAGGCGATGTCGCGGCTGAGCACCACTGTCGCGTCCAGGTGGGCGAAGGTGGTGGCGGGGGACGGGTCGGTCAGGTCGTCCGCCGGCACGTAAACGGCCTGGATCGAGGTGATCGAGCCGACCTTGGTCGAGGTGATGCGCTCCTGCAGGCGGCCCATTTCTTCGGCCAGCGTCGGCTGGTAGCCCACGGCGGAAGGCATGCGGCCCAGCAGCGCGCTCACTTCGGTGCCGGCCAGCGTGTAGCGGTAGATGTTGTCGACGAAGAACAGCACGTCGCGGCCTTCGTCGCGGAACGACTCGGCAATCGTCAGCCCGGTCAGCGCCACACGCAGCCGGTTGCCCGGGGGCTCGTTCATCTGGCCATAGACCATGGCCACTTTGGACTCTTCGAGCTTCTCGAGGTTCACAACGCCCGAATCGGCCATCTCGTGGTAGAAGTCGTTGCCTTCGCGCGTGCGCTCACCGACTCCGGCGAACACCGACAGGCCCGAGTGCGCCTTGGCGATGTTGTTGATGAGTTCCATCATGTTGACGGTCTTGCCGACACCGGCACCGCCGAACAGGCCGACCTTGCCGCCTTTGGCAAACGGGCAAACCAGGTCGATCACCTTGATGCCGGTTTCGAGCAGTTCGAGCGACGGCGCCAGCTCATCGAATTTAGGCGCAGCACGGTGAATGCCGCGATACTCCTTGG
>JANOLY010000022.1:0-2050 GCA_031420055.1 Burkholderiales bacterium
GGCGGTTGCGACAGCGTGGCCAACGTCATCGTCTACAAGCGCACCGGCGGCGCCATCGCCTGGAACGCTGCGCGCGACCACTGGCTGCACGACGAGCTGGCCGGGCAGAGCACTACCTGCGAGCCTGAGTGGGTGGGCGCCGAGCACCCGCTGTTTCTGCTGTACACCAGTGGCAGCACCGGCAAGCCCAAGGGCGTGCAGCACAGTACCGGCGGCTACTTGTTGCACGCGGCGCTGACGACCGCCTGGACCTTCGACCTGAAGAACGACGATGTCTTCTGGTGCACGGCCGACATCGGCTGGGTCACCGGTCACAGCTACATCACCTACGGCCCGCTGGCCCTGGGCGGCACCGAGGTGGTGTTCGAGGGCATCCCCACCTACCCTGATGCCGCGCGTTTCTGGAAGACGATCGAAAAGCACAAGGTCAGCATCTTCTACACCGCGCCCACGGCCATCCGCTCGTTGATCAAGGCCGCTGAGGGCAACGCCGCCGTGCACCCGAACTTGAGCGACCTGTCCAGCCTGCGCATCCTGGGTTCGGTGGGCGAGCCCATCAACCCTGCCGCCTGGGAGTGGTACTACAAACACGTGGGCGGCAGCCGCTGCCCCATCGTCGACACCTTCTGGCAGACGGAGACCGGCGGCCACGTCATCACCCCGCTGCCCGGCGCCACGACCATGATTCCGGGCTCGTGCACGCTGCCCTTCCCGGGCATTGCGGCGGCCATCGTCGACGAAACCGGGGCCGACGTGCCCAACGGCAGCGGCGGCATCCTGGTCATCAAGAAGCCCTGGCCCAGCATGATCCGCACCATCTACGGTGACCCCGAGCGCTACGTCAAAAGCTACTACCCGCCCGAGCTGAAGGGCTATTACCTGGCCGGCGACGGCGCCATCCGCGACAAGGACACCGGCTACTTCACGATCACCGGCCGCATCGACGACGTGCTCAACGTCTCGGGCCACCGCATGGGCACGATGGAGATCGAGAGCGCCCTGGTTAGCTGCACCGATCTGGTGGCCGAAGCCGCTGTCGTCGGCCGCCCCGACGACACCACGGGCGAAGCCATCTGCGCCTTTGTGGTGCTCAAGCGCAGCCGGCCCACGGGCGACGAGGCCAAGAAGATTGCGGCCGAACTGCGCGCGTGGGTGGCCAAAGAGATCGGCCCCATCGCCAAGCCCAAGGACATCCGCTTTGGCGACAACCTGCCCAAGACGCGCAGCGGCAAGATCATGCGCCGCTTGCTGCGCAGCATCGCCAAGGGCGAGGCCATCACGCAGGACACCAGCACGCTGGAGAACCCGGCCATCCTGGAGCAGTTGACGCAAGCCAACTGATTTGGTCGCCGCAAGCGGTGGTGCATCGGCTACATTGATCCGCAATGCGGCCACTTGGCCGCCTGCGGGGAGTCGCTAGTGGCCTTTCTCATCATCGGTGTGCTCTTGCTGGCGGGCAAGCTGGCGGAGATCGGCCCCATGGGCCAGTGGTCGTGGTGGGTCGTGCTGACTCCCTTTGGCCTGGCCACGGTGTGGTGGGCCATTGCCGATTCGGTGGGCTTCACGCAGCGCAGGGCCATGCAGCGCATGGACGAGCGCAAGGAAAAGCGCCGCGTTCAGACCATGGAGTCGCTGGGCCTGAGCAAAAAACGCGTCACGCAAGTGACGCGCGCCGAAGAGCAGGTGCGACGCCGCGAGGGCGAGTCAGCCGACCCCACCAACAGAAACTGACGGCGCTGCGCAGGCCGGTGTTTTCGTCCTCAGACCGCAGCTAACACGGCGCCAAGCAGGCGCTGGCAGTGTGGCTCAGCAAACTTGGCCTTGACGCCGCCGGTGTAGCGTGGTGCAGGTCCTCGCGCCAGGCATGCCGCCCAAATGCGACCTGACGCCGCTTTATCGTGCGGCCACCCAGGGCATTGACTGAATCCCGTTCGGCGTGTCGATGCCGCATGAACACAGTTCTTCGACGGCGACAAGCCCTTGAATAGGTGGCACCTGCAAGACCTGTCAGGCGGGCTAGCCCTGCCCTTGCCCCACATTTTCGACGCAG